>JBNKYR010000151.1:0-9753 GCA_050300995.1 Crocinitomicaceae bacterium
CAAAATGCGACGACAACTTACATCAATAATGAGATTGGTATCACCGCCTTTTACCCGCAAGGATGGCTCATAGATGAAAGCAGTGACGACTACATATTTCGTATACAAAATATACAAGAAATTGGTTTCAAAACGACCTATCAGGTCAGTATACGCCCTGTAAGCACGTCAACCACCTCACGTGCCTTACTGGACATTTTAACAATGAATCGTGCCCAAACCCTGGCAACTTACCGTGTTCTTGCCGTAGACACTATTCAGCTAGACAGTGATGCCCAGGCAACCCGTTTTGTATGCCAACAGATAAGCATCTTCAATATCTTGGCGAGTAGCGTGATTGGGTAGGTTGATAGTTTTGCTAACCCCATTGTCGGTGTGTTTCTGGAAGGCAATCTGATGCCGGATATGATTGCGCCAGGAAATCTCCATTGAGGTACGAAAACACTTTTGGATCTTCTCCGGGAGTAATCCCAGCAGTTCGCCTACAGGAAGTTCATTATTTAAATTGTCAGGTGCATAGCGCTTAAGATAATCGGCCAGTAAAGGATTGATTTCTGAAAGTACCTCACCGTCCAGAACATGTTGTCGTTCAAAGGCCAGTGCAAAGAGTGGTTCAATGGAAGAAGAGGTCCCGGCAATGATGGAGATGGTGCCGGTGGGGGCAATACTCGTACGTGTTGCATTGCGTAACTGGGTTCCGGGAAAATAGATGCTCTTTTCCCAGTTCGGAAAAGGACCGCGTTCTTCCGCCAGTCTTTCTGATTCTTCACGGCTGGTCGTATTGATGAATGCCATGAGTTGTTCTCCGAGTTGTACGGCATCATCCGAATCATACGGGATTTCCAGCCGGATCAGCATTTCGGCCCAGCCCATGACGCCCAAACCAATTTTTCGGTTGCCGAGGACCATGTCTCTGATCTCGGGGGTGACGTAATCGTTGACTTCGATCACGTTGTCCAGAAAACGAATGGCAGTTTGGGTAGTTGTTTTCAATCGTTCCCAGTCGATGACAGAGTGATCGCCATCCGACTTCAACATGTGGAGCAGGTTGATCGACCCGAGATTGCAGGCTTCATAGGGTAGAAGCGGGACTTCTCCACATGGATTGGTCGCTTCGATCCTTCCGACTTTCGGGGTGGGGTTGTGGCGGTTGATCTCGTCGAGAAAGATCATGCCCGGATCACCGGTTTCCCAGGCAGATTGAACAATTTTGTTCCAGAGTTCTCTTGCCCGGATCTCGATCGGTTCCTTTAGACTCGGGTGCTGAAGCTGCCAGGTGGCATCATTTTCCACAGCGTGCATAAAGGCATCGGTAATTCCCGCTGAGATGTTGAAATTGGACAACACTCCCGGGGTCTTTTTGGCTTCTAGAAATTCAAGGATATCCGGATGATCAATATTCAGGATCCCCATGTTGGCTCCCCGCCGTTTGCCGCCTTGCTTGATGTGTTCGGTAGCTTCGTCAAAAACCTGCATAAAAGAGACTGCACCGGTAGATCTTCCCGAGCCATTGATCGGTGCATCTTTCGGGCGCAACTTTGAGAAGTTAAAGCCCGTGCCACCACCACTTTGCTGAATGAGTGCCGTGATCCGTAACGTTTCAAAAATAGAACTCATGGTATCCTCCAGGGGCAGAACAAAGCAGGCACTCAGTTGTCCCAGTTTTGTGCCGGCGTTCATCAGGGTGGGAGAGTTGGGAAGAAAATCCAGAGAAGAAAGCAATGTATAGAATTGCTCCCTCCAATGCTCAAAGGAATTCGCTCCTCCATACGGAAGTTCAGCCTGCGCCACCGCATCAGCGACCCTTAGGAACAATTGATCGGGCGTTTCTGACAACTTTCCCTGTGCATTCCTGAGAAGGTAACGCTTCTCCAGAACGGTCATGGCATTCTTACTGATTTCCGCTTTCATCGTAAAATAAATGTCGGCATTTTTCTTGATTGAAAAAAGAAGCCCCGCAATTCATCATTGCGAGGCCCTGTCTTCATGCTGTTTTGATCAATAAGTTAGCGCATCCAGACTTCCGAATGTTCGATAGCTCCCATTTGGTTGTAGAAGTTAAAATAAATGGTGTCAGTGGGGCCTGCAACCCAATGAAATTCTACTTTCTTACTTTGTCCGTCAACTGTATAATGCAAGGTATAGCCGTTGCCAGCCCCGTTTGCGATGCAGGAATCAATTAATGTACTGCTTGCTCCGCCAGTGAGCGGATACGGGTTTCCCCGGAAATTGGTTGTTGAGGGTTGAGGAACAATGTGATCATCCGGAGCGAGGGCCAGGTTGTCGACACCAACCGTTCCCCGAATTGTTTTCACCATGTACGGGTAGCTGGAAGTGGCGTGATAATGAAAACTTCCGTTGATCTCGTGTCCGTGATAAACAGGATCGAGTGCCTGCATCGGGGTGCCGTCCGGTTCAAGGGCTCCATAGACCGGGAATCCATCTAGGGCATAGGCCACAATGGTCGGTGAGGACCCGTTGTCGAGATGAACTGGAGCCGTATGGTAGTGATAGTCGTCCCCGGTACCGGAATGGCCACCGTATTCATCCAATTCTCCAATGTCCGCCGAAATAAGTCCGGAGGCATTTAAAGGATTGAAAATGGCGATCCCGTTGGCTGCGACTCCGATGGCGTATTTACGGAAATGTTCCTCGATCGAATATCCTGCAGAGCTGTAGCTAGGTGCGATTGGAAGTTGCCATGCATTTGCACCATTCATTTTCTGATATACCGGAAACTGGTCGATCCACGCAGTGATTCCTTTCATCATCTGATGATTGGCGATGGCATCGGCTTCCACGAAAAAGGTTGTGCCGTTGTTTGAGGTGGACACGTGGGCCGAGTAAGGCGCAAATGCTGCAGCCATGTCTGAAATGTTATTGGGATTTGGTGTGGCAGAATACGTAAAACTGCCGCTTCCACCGCTTCCCGGATCGTAGGTACAACTTCCGTCATCCTTTTCTGCCGAAGCGGAGTAATTCGATGCGGTCGGATCGGTACAGCCTTTCTTCTTACAGGATTCAAGGGAGAATACGGCGAGGGTGCCGGAGGTCACAATGATCAACATTTCGAGCGTTGACACACTCGCTTTTGTCAGGATCTTTCTAAATAATACAAGGAGAAATACCAGGGCACTGGAAATTCCCATAATCCAGTAGATCACTAGAATACTTGTGTTTTCGTCTGTTTCCGGATGTGTGGCATGGGGTGTCGGAACAAGGTTCTCTTCTGAAGCGTATGCATGCTGGAGAGGAGCGTTGATACGCCTGACTTCTTCGATCTTTTCCTGAATAGATGCAGCATCGGCATCCGTGAGGCTTTTGATGTCAACTGGAATCACTTCATGTGCTTCGGTTTCAAGGTAAACATACCCTTCCTTCGACATGCTGAATACACCCTTGAGGGAGCTACCGTCCTTAAAGTGCCAGATTTTGTAATCCTTAGGAGAGTGATGGTGTCCGCCGGCATGCGAAAACGCTTGTAGGGAAAGTGCCAGAAAGATCAGGCATAAGATGGATTTCAATGTGTTCATGTGTTTGATTAATTGGATGCGGTAAATGTAAGTTTTGCGCTGCCCACAGTTGTTACTGTTTGGATAGCGGAGCGGAATACATCCCTGTCTACTGCAATCGTGCTATAAGAAGGGAGGGAAGATGGTGTCTGGTCCAGCGCGTAGATGGTGATTGTGTATTCATGCGCAATCGTGCCCGGGGAACAGGGAGATGTGTAGGAAATAGCATCCCCATCTTTGTTTGAACCCATGAACCAGGGGCCGTCATCGGCTGTTCCATAAGGGATTTCAGTGACTGACGGATCAATATCCCAGAGCAGGAGGTAGCAATTGGCGTTTACGGAATCCAGTGGATTCGGGTAGTGTTCCATGATAATGGCAAGAGAACCGGTTCCGGAAGGAACGTTGCTCCAACTCAATGGAATGGAATTCTGGACACCATTCGTATCAGTGGTTTCGCAATGATACTGGGCGAGGAGTTCACCGTTGGAAATTGCAATACTACTGAGGGTGAAATCTGTGGTCGTACCGCTTGTTCCCGGATCATCCGTAACAGGTTCGACGTCATCTTTTTTGCATGAACTAACAACTGCGATCAGAAGAAGCAATGCAATTACCGGATATTTTTGAATGGGTTTCATGATTGTTTTTTTTAATGATTATTTCTTGATGAAAATGCCCTGGAAATAAGCCGAGCGAACGAAGTATGTTCCTGAGTCGAACCCCGAAATATCGACTTCGTGTTCATCGGCCCTGTAACTTCCCATTTCCATCCCCAGGATATTGGAAATAGTATATTCACATGAGAGTCCTTCAATATAAATGATTGTTTGAGCCGGATTCGGATAGATCTTTACTTTCGTGGATTCCGTTTGATCTTCATTGCCGAGAGAATTGCAAGGTTGGCAATAGGTGCCACCACAATCGATGCCTTCCTCATCTCCATTTTGGATCAGGTCATTGCAGGACCATGCATTGATGATCTGTTCTGCTTCTGCCTCTAATTCGGCAAGTACGGATTGTTGCTGCGGAGTAAGTGTATCCAAAAGCAGGTTGGTGTACTCAAGCGAATCGGAAATCATGTCGAACAATTCTTTCGAGCCATCAGCGTATTTTATGAGCTTGTACTGTGTGTTCCGGATCGCGTGCCCGTCAACATCTGTGGACGTAACTTCCGTAAAAAGGTACGGACTGCGAGGACCTACAGTGTCTTCCAACAGGTGTTTGAAGCTGAAACTGTTATACTTTCCGCCGGGAAGATCGGCACCGGCTAACTCAAGAACCGTAGCAAAAATATCGTTGACATGCGTAAGTGCCGGCTCACGGACTCCCTGACGGTTTACACCTTTTCCACAAACGAACATCGGAACCCTTACGCCTCCCTGGTAAAGAGTTTTCTTCCCATGATCTGCCGGATAGTCGCGCAGGAAGTTGTTAGGCGTTCCGTTATCGCCAAAGAAAAAGATGGTCGTGTTTTGTTCAACCGAATCAGGAATTGCTTTCAGCAGACGGCTGACTTCGTAGTCAATTGACTCGATCATTGTAATGTATTTACGGAAGTTCGTTCCCGTATTGATCAATGTGAACAGGGAATCCGGAGGTAGGTGAAACGGCTCATGCGGAGCAATGTGTGCCAACCACAGCGCCCAGGGTTGATTCTGACTGTTTACCCAGTTAATGGCTTCATTGGTGAATGCAATCGTTGCATACTCGTTGCTTGTGATTGTCGTGCTGTCTTCCGTTCTTTCCCAGTCAAAGTAAGAATTCCAGCCTGCTGCAAGAATCCCCATGTAGTGATCAACACCATGTTCATGCGGGTGAGTTTCACTGGCGGGCAATGAAATGTGCCATTTTCCGATGACTGCGTCGCTATAAGCATTGTTGGTTTGATCTGCCAGCTCCCTGAACAATGAATGATGGATGGTGTCAAGGTGTCCCGGAGCAGTTAATACTCCCGTTTTATTCCCCAGTTTACCGCACATTACACTGGCTCTGGTAGGAGTGCAGGAGGGAGCAGACCACACGTTTTCAAACAGAACTCCACTTGCCGCAAGGCTGTCAAGTGTAGGCGTGGAGGGCATCAGGGTGTTTGGGTGATATCCATTATAGACGTCTACTCCAAGATCATCGGCAATGATGATAAGGATATTCGGCAGTGAGTCGTTTGCCTGAGCAAACGAAATACCCGCAAAAGCCTGCAACGCAAGCAAAAATGTAAAAACGGAGTGTTTCATACTACGCTCGGAATTCTGTTACTGAACCGTATATCGTACGATCACCTCGTTGTCCAGGATCACGTTTGTACTCCAGATGAATTCCGCGTCGTTGGATGCATCGTCAAAAACATCTGTGAAATTGGTGTATGCCGGTTTGTTATCCACACCAATTGCTGCGTTTGTATAGGTCGTTGCGCTTGGCCAGTTCGAATCGTCATAGCTTTCATTCATCCAGCCGGATGGTACTTCCCAATGGAGGGCATAGTACCCGGAGGCATCGTTCGAAGGAGTGGTGCTGCAGTTTGTGGTCAACCGGGAAGAACCACTTTCGTATGGGCAGGTCAGGTCTTTGATTGGCGCCGTGTAAAAGGTTTGTGCTTTCCATTCGCTACCGGTTGTGGCGACAATATTCCCCATTTGATCTTTGAAAACGGCTACCATTCCACCGTCTCCGGCGAAGTGGCTGTATCCACCGTTATTTTCGGTGCCCAATCCAAGATTTTCTTCCCAGTCAACCAGTTTCATAGCGATCGTATATGGCGGATTGACTCTGAACTGAACGATGTGCGAATTGAATTGGGTGTATGGAATAGCATCCTTTCCAACGGGTACACCGTTCACATAGAGCTCGAAATAGTTATCGCCGAAAATATACCCGGTGATCAGTTGACCTCCCGCATCAACTTCTACGATGTCAGAAGCATTAAATGCGGCAAGCGCAGCGGCTGCTGAAGTATGCATGGTTCCATCCGGATTATACAGATCGGGGGCGAAGGGGAAGGAATTGTTGGTGTAATTGACTTCAGCCGGAACGGTCCATGTGGTTCCGTCAGTGGTTGTTACGGTGCCTACGGCTGCAACACGCTGCCCGGCGAGATAGAGATTGCTGACTGTCGTGGTTCCGCCCCCCTGGGAGATAAATGCCGTGCCTGTGTAGGTTGAACCGGACGGAGTCGATGGATCAGTGGGCGTATCATCGTCTTTTTTGCAGGAATAGGTGAGTACCATACCGGCGATGACTGCAAGAGAAATGATCTTGTGAGTTGTCATACTGTTGAGATTTAAGGGTTAGGTAAACACTGTTCCATAGACGCTTCATTTCGTTTCTTTTGTATAGGTCGTTGTCCGTTTGAGATTCTGGCAGTCATTCTCAATCTTTTTTCGAATTATCCGGTGGAGGAGACAGCATCGGACCGATCTCGCGCATGATTTCCAGGAGTTTATCCTGCTGATCGGAGCGTAATTCTTCCCGGATCATTTCAAACTTCTGGTACTTCAGCCATTCTTTCTGGCTTTCGCGTTGACCGACAAGTTCCGTCAAACGTCGCACTTCGGAAGTATCCACCAAACGAGAAAGCATGGCGTCGTTAACGAGTCGTTGTGCGTCACGCATGTCCGTTTCGGCCTTTTTCTGTTCCGCGTACATGCTCCGTTGTATGTCAGAGATCTTAAGGGATTGTTCCTGATTCAGGTTTAACTCCTCCTGCAGTACCTGCATCAACTCCTCATGACTGTATTTTTGTTCCGAAGGCGTCCGGAAAGTCATCCATGAGAATACGGCAAGCGAAACGATGTTGAGAAGGATCAACACAATGAAGATCCGCTTTAACCGCCTAAGTTGTCTTTGCTCGTTCATCGTTAAGGGGTTGTCATGAATGCTTCGATCAGGATTTCCTGTCGTTCGCTAAGTCTTGATTTATCGTCTTTGCCGTGGTGAGAAACATACCATCCGCCAATGGAGTTTAACAGGATAAGGCCTGCAAGCACCGCCGCATAGCGGGTATATCGCGAAATGGTTAATTTCAGTTCCATCGGGGATAGTGCTCCACCGAAGAGACGTTGAATGGTTTGTTCCGTAAAACTTTCAGATACGCTGACTTCAACCCTTGAGAGTTGGTCCAGCATTTCTTCATTGGAATGTTCCGTATGTTCGTTCTGTTTCATCGTCTGTAGTATAAGTAGTTATTTCATTGCCTTTCTGGCGTCGTTATCATTCAATTGTTTCATTCGGTCAAGGATGGTCTTCCTGGAGCGATAGACCAAAGACTCCACGGCGACCACTGTAGTTTCCATGATCTCCGCGATTTCCGGATTACTGAATCCTTCGATTTTACTGAGCGTAAAAGCGATCTGTTGTTTCTCAGGAAGTTCCTGTAAAATGGCCATGACCCATTCCAGTTGCTCCTTGATGTCCATGTGGTGGTCAAGGCTTTCGCGGTGAGGCAAAAAAACTGCCTCGGAAAGCGAGATGTCCTTTCCCTGTCCGGAATTCCGTTTCATACGTGTTTGCTTGCGAATCTTGTCGATGGCGCAACGCGTGGTAATTTTATAGAGCCAGGTGGTGAGTTTCGATTTTTGCTCGAAGCGGTGTATGGAGTTGTAGACCTCAATGTACACGTCCTGGGCAATATCTTCCGCAGTTTCCCGGTCCGCAACAAAACGGAAGGCTACATTGACGACCATGTGCTGGGTGGATTCCACAAGCGTGCGATAGGCTTGCTGGTCCTTTGCGATAAGTTTGTCGACAAATACTTTCGAATCCAGATCCGTCATGAAGCGCGCTATCCTTTCCGGTTATGAAGTTAGACGACACGGGGAAAAAATTCCGGCGCCTTGCGTGCTTTTTATACACAAAGTTCTAAACGAAAGCGGGGAGAGGTGCTGTTAGATCTCCACCCAGCCACGTTTCAGGGCAAAGAGTACAAGTCCCACCCTCGACTTCACTTCAAAGCGCTCGAACAGGTTGGCGCGGTATCCGTCAATTGTTTTCGGACTCAAAAACATGCGATCGGCAATTTCCTTGTAGGTCAGTTCGGAACAGCAGTAGTGAATGAATTCTGCCTCGCGGTCGTTGAGCTGATCGGCTTCCATATTGTCGTTGCGGATAGCATCCACCAATTTCCCGGAAAGGGCTTCCGTGTAGTAGAATTGTCCGGCACTGATGGTATGAATGGCTTTTTTCAGTTCATCAGGTTCCACATCTTTGCCCAGGTAGCCCTTCACGCCAGCGCGGATCATCTTGATCAGGGATTGTTCGTCGTCGAGCATGGTTACTACAAGCACCTGAACCGACGGATAATGTTCTTTCAGGTATTCGGCCACTTCGAATCCACTCATCACCGGCATATCAATGTCAATTATCGCCAGATCGGGGAGTTGGTCTTCGGATAGACGATCAATGAATTCTTTCCCGTCGGAAGCTTCCATGAAGATGTCCAGTTCAGGACTAATGGATCGGATCAGCTTGATCAATCCTTTTCGGTACAGGGTGTGGTCGTCGACGACGGCTATTTTGACAGGTTCATTCATGATAGTGGTAGTATAATTTGGAGTGTGGTGCCTTCGTTGGGTCTGCTGTGAATATCAACTTTACCGCCGATCATTTTGCAACGTTCACGCATGTTGTTTAGCCCGGAACCAGGCACGATCAATTCTTCATTGAAGCCGACACCGTTATCTTCCAGGGAAATCGTGAGTTGATGATCATCAGAGCTTACATCCAGGTTGGCTTCGGTGGCCTGTGCGTGTTTCAAGGTGTTGTTCAGGGCTTCCTGCATCACGCGGTACAGAATAACTTCCTGCTCTTGTGGGATCACGGGGTGGTTGTTGAACGAGAACGAGACGAGCATTTTACCCGAGTTGTTCACACGCCGGATGTCTTCCTCGACAGCGGCGTACCAGCCCATCTCGCGGATCTTTTCACCGTTCAGACTTGCCGAAAGTGAGCGGATGTTCGTGATTAGCTGTTTAATGAGTATCAATGATTCATTTACTTTTTCGAGTTCTTCAGGTGGCAAATCCTGTGACATCATCAGGAGATTGATCTTGATCAGCGAGGCCACCTGCCCGAAATTGTCGTGCAATTCCCGGGAAACATTGAGCAGCGTTTGTTCCTTTACCTCGTTCTCCACCCGAAGCAGCTCGCGTTTGAGGCGTTCGCGTTCGAGTTGGAGGCGTACGCGTGTTCTGCGGTAGAGGAGTATGAAGTAGATGATGAAGGCGGTAAGTAGTCCAAAAAGAATTGC
>JBNKYR010000152.1:0-9697 GCA_050300995.1 Crocinitomicaceae bacterium
CCTGTTCTTATTCGTAACCTCCGTACAGGTCGCATTTACCCAGAAAATTGATATTGAACGCCTCGATCAATACCTGAAAACCCTGAACAACAAGGACAAGTTCATGGGGGGTGTCGCGATTCTCAAGGACGGCGAACTCATGTACGCATCCAATGTAGGATATGCCGACGTCGAAAACAAAAATCCTGCGAATCCGAACAGCATGTATCGGATCGGTTCAATCTCCAAGACTTTTACATCGGTACTTATCCTGCAGGCAGAGGAAAACCGTCTGCTTCAGATTTCCAATCCACTTTCTGTTTACTTCCCGCAAATCCCGAACGCAGACAGTATCACGCTTGAACAAATGCTTCGTCATCAAAGCGGAATTCACAGTTTTACCGACCAAGACGACTATCTTGAGTGGAATACGCAAGCACGCACGCGAGAAGAATTGCTGACCATGATCGCAGGTTACAAAAGCGACTTTGCTCCGGGTAGCAAAACCGAGTACAGCAATTCCAATTTCGTGTTGCTGGGTTACATTCTTGAGGACATCTACGGAAAGCCCTATCCCGAAATCGTGACCGAGAAGATCATCGAACCGCTTGAACTTTCGCACACCAAAGCAGGAGGAAAGATCATTCCGGAAGCCAATGAATGTCATTCCTACAGCTTCGAAACGCAATGGACGCGCGAGCCAGAAACCGACATGTCGATTCCGGGTGGTGCCGGCTGTATAGTGTCTACCGCCAGTGATCTCGTTCGTTTTGCCCAGGCACTCTTCACAGGAAAGATCATCTCCGAGAAGTCATTGCAGAAAATGGAAGACACCGGACAGCGCTTTGGCCTGGGATTGTTTGAAAAAGAATTCGGAAAACGCAAAGCCTACGGTCACAATGGAGCCATCGACGGGTTCATTGCCGGTATGTATTACCTCCCCGAAGAAAAACTGGCTGTTGCCATGGTATCCAACGGCATCAACTATAGTAACAATTTGATCCTTGAAACAGTTGTTCAGGGTGCCATGGGCGAAGAATTCGAAATTCCTGAGTTTACCACCTATGCCTTAAGCGAAAAGGATTTGAAGAGCTACCCTGGCACCTATACTGCCGAAGGATTCCCGCTGGAGATTGAGGTCACGCTTGACAAAAAAGCCAATGTTCTCTACGCTCAGGCTACTGGTCAGGATCGTTTTCCGCTGCACCCTGTAAGTCTGCACGTTTTCACCTACGACCGCGCAGGTATTCGTACGATCTTCAGTCCGAAGAGCGGAACACTTGAATTACAGCAAGGAGGAGCCAGCATCGAATTCAAACGAAAGTAGTTTATCCCAGAACGGAAATTTGTACATTGAGCCTTCAATAGTTCAGCGATGAAGCTCATACTCCTGCCGTTCCTTACCCTTGTTTTTCCGTTGCTCTCACAATCGACCTGTGAAGACCTTCCGGAAGACTATACCGGTGATTGCGTCACATATTACGACAACGGAAGAATTCACCTGAAAGGGACATTTCTGAACGGACTTCCCCATGGAGAACTTTTTGAGTTTTACGAAGACGGGACCACAAAATCGTCCTACTTGTTTTCAGACTCAACCGGTACTATGCGGGAATTTCATCACAACGGGAAACGCTCCATTGATGGCATTTTCAGGGTAGACAGGGAAAAGAAGCTGATCGAACCAACTGGAATCTGGATTCAATTCGATGAAAACGGCCTGCCCTCCGATTCCACAGATATGGACCTGCTGCTTTCCGAAGACAGCGAGCAACTGCTGATCGAAGAATTGGAAAAAGCGCTTGAGAACCTGGAAGAGGAAGAAAGCGGATACATCGTTGAGGAAAAAGCAGAAACACTCTTTACAGATGATGTGATCCAGTTTCCGGAACACATCGCCGAATTCCCGGGTGGCGATGAGGCTATGTTAGAGTACATCCACCAGCATCTCGTTTATCCCCCGGATGAAGGTGATATCACAGGAAGAGTCTATATGCGTTTTATTGTAGACGAGGAAGGGGCCATTTCTCAGATAGAAGTTCTGCGAGGATTGGGAAAATCTGCAGATCGCGAAGCCGTAAAACTGGTTGAGAACATGCCACGTTGGGTTCCGGGAAAAGACAAAGGAAAAGTATGTAAATCCCTGCGTTTCCTGGTGGTAAACTTCAACATGTAATAAGCTTCACAAAAGGGAATAAAAAAACCCATGCGGTTGGTTTAATTGAAGCCCCAATTAAACACGCTTAGGATTGCTGAGTTGATCTGGGATCTGCTGTTTGGTTTCCCGCTCTCCGAAGAGTGCAGCCTGCCATCCTAACTCTGAGTCTCTCCTTAAGAAATACCTTTAAGCTTCAAAAATATACGCATGGGTCCTTCTTTCGAAGTCGATTACAACGCCAATCTCTGTTGGGTGAATCGTAACGACAAGATACGAAAAGCATGAAGAATTCCGGAAAGAAACCCAGGATATTTATTAACAGAAACCGGGATCAGTTTTCTTCTCTTGTGGAAACCGCGCTCTTCAGATCGGATGAAACCGTGCGAATATGAATATCGCGCTGTGGGAAAGGGATTGCCAGACCGGCTTCCTTCAGTTTTCGGTATACCGCACGGCGAAGGTCAGATTTCACGTTGTTGATGACAAACATTTCCCTGGACCAGAAGATCATATCGAACTCCATTGCCGATTCCCCAAAGTTGGTAAATCGTACAAAAGGTTTTGGTTGGATGGAAATATCCTTGTTCTCCTTCATCGCCTCTTCCAGACAACGAAACACTTCATCCACATCCGATCCGTATGCCACACTGACATTCACTGTGAAACGCACCTGCTCATCGTTATGCGACCAGTTCACCACCTTTTCCGTGACAAAGCGCGAATTCGGTACAATGATCGTTACATCATCACGGGTACGTACCTCGGTACTTCGTAATTTAATCTCAATAATCCGACCGATGACGCCATCCGCCTCAATGATATCCCCGATCTTGATCGTTCCTTCGAACAAGAGGAATAAACCGGAAACAAGGTCTTTGAAGATATTTTGCAAGCCGAGTCCCAGTCCTACCAAAAGAGCTGTGGAACCGACAAGGATCATGGTAATCTCGATGTGGTTAGCTTCAAGGATGATCATCAAACTGATCACCCACACGAAATATTTCGTCAGCAGGTAAATCGACATTCGACGTTTGTTGTCGATCTTCCCCATGATCAGGCGTGGCTGCAAAATAGCCCGACGTAACATCAGCAATAACATCCACGTTCCGAGCGCAATAAGTCCGCCAATGATCATATTTCCGACCACGAGCTTGTACTCGCCAATCATGAAATACGCGCCAAAAATTTCATCCCAGTTCATCCTACAAATATCTCAATCTTGCGTGCGTTTTGAAAGGATTTAACTAAATAATATTGTTTATATTCGCTCAAATTTCAGAAGACAACGCATGGCAACTACCGCAGATATCAAAAACGGATTATGTATTGACCACAACGGCAAGCTTTTTCAGATCATTGAATTCCAGCATGTAAAACCAGGAAAAGGACCAGCATTTGTTCGCACCAAAATGCGTCAGATTGAAACGGGAAAGGTACTTGACCACACTTTTTCGGCCGGTCATAAGATCGATATCGTACGTATTGAAAATCGTGAGTACCAGTACCTTTACCAGGATGGTGATTCCTATGTCTTCATGAACAACGAAACGTTCGAGCAGGTAAACATCCCAACTTCGATGGTGGAAAAACCAGAGTTCCTCACGGAAGGAATGGTTTGCAACATCCTTTTCCACGCAGATCAGGAAGCTCCGCTCGTACTTGAACTCCCGATGCACATTATCTCGGAGGTAACGTATACCGAGCCGGGAATTAAAGGAGATACGGCTACCAACACCATGAAGCCCGCAACTATTGCAACCGGTGCTGAAGTGCGTGTTCCATTGTTCATCGATACGGGTGAGGTCATTAAGATCGATACGCGTACCGGCATGTATGTGGAGCGCGTGAAGAACTAATTTTCACGCAACGTTGGAGTCAATCCTGCTCCCCTTTCCATTTAATGTATTGCTCATTCCTCTGGCGATTTTACTCGCTCAGATTTTGTATTCCCTTTTCAAGCAGGATAATCGGGACGATCGTTTTTTTCGTTTCCATAAACGCCTGAAGAAGGACGAATTGCTTGAGGGTATCCGCTATCTCGAACAACTCAATCAGGCCGATTACAGTCGCCCGAAACAAAAAGTTGAAAAATACTTTGCTGACAACCGACTCAGCAACAAGGAACTGGAATATCTGGAAGAAATGATGATCAACACCTATTTCGGAGGTTTTACCAATCGCTGGACGTCCTTCAGAAAATCTCCGTTTTTACTCATAGTCTTTTTCGCGGCAGCAATCCTGAGTGGTTTTATTGCCTTTTCCTACATCCTTTACCTCGTCAATTCGGACCCCATGGAAGGCGTATATGCCGACATCGGCACCTGCATTCTGATCTCTATTCTTCTTTTTCCTGTTCCACTGATCCTTGGGTTTCTTTACATCGGATTTTCGTCCGTCTTTTTGCAGATAGCGACTTTTGTGGTTCCCGGAAAAGGTGCGCCGAAACGTGCCAGTATCACACTTGAAGAAATGATCAAATCACTGAAACCCGGAGGACGAAACGCGCCGACCTTTCCGGACGCCATGTTCGATAGTACAGATGTCGATTCCTGGTTCTGATCTTCATTTTTCCGGAAAATTCCGTTCTTTTAATACATGAAAGATGTGATCGTCATTGGCGGGGGACTCATGGGAAGTGCCGCTGCATGGGAGTTGGCCTACGCAGGAGAAAATGTTTTGCTTCTTGAACAGCAAGGTCCTGTATATCAGAACGGCTCCAGTTTAGGAGAAGCGCGTGTTACCCGATCCCTTGGTGCGGAAAACGATGTATACACCTACCTCAAAGAAACGTCAGTAAAAGAAACGCTTAAACTTATTGATTTCCTGAACCGCAAAAGTTCGTGGCATCACATGCAGGAAATTCACCGGACCACTCCGGTTACCTATCTCTACGATGCTGAGCAACGTGCAGAAGTCGACGCATTGGTCAGGGATCGACACTACGTGACCGCTTACTCATCGGAAGAGGCAGACCACCTGCTTGACATGACGCTTGAAAACGAGATTGTCGTCCGGGAATTCATGGAGTATTCCGGCACCATCAATCCCAAAGTCCTGATCGAAAAGATGCAGTTGGGCGTTACCCTTGCCGGAGGAAACATCGTTTATCATCAACAAGTCTGCGAACTAACCAGGGAAGCCGATGGCTACCGGATTGAAGTCCTGAACGCAGAAACAAACGAATATCAAACGCATTCCTGCCGAAAACTCGTCGTGGCTGCCGGACCATCTACTGCAGAATTGCTTCAACATGTCGCACCACACTGGCAACAACTCCTTCAAACCAAACGCATGTACCTTGGCTTTTTCAAGCCAACACGAAGCGCTTTCCTGCAACTCGATGATCAACAAAAACGCAAGTTCACCGACTCCTTTCCGGCCGTAAAATTTGATGATCAGGTCTTTTATTCCATGGTGGAAAAATACGATGATGAAGGCCTTCCACTCCTCAAAGTCGGCGGACACAACCGACGTTTTGCATTAGGTCAGGATCTCTGGAACGATCCCATTCCTGAATCAGAGATCAAATGGTATCACGAACAACTGGCTGCATATCTCAAACGTGTGCGCATTCCGCTTTTGGAGGAAGACCTTGAATTCACCGATTCTTACGCCTGTGTGTATACACTTACGGAAACCGAAATGCCCTTTGTATGCAACCTGCATGACAAATCCGGAGAGACCGACCCCAACGCTGTGGTCATAGCCGGTCTCTCAGGAATTGGAGCAAAAGGAACACTCGCATACGGTTTACACGCTGCCAATCTCTTGTTGAGCCGTACCTCGGATGATCCGATGGTTCAACTGGCCAACGCTGCGATGGGCAACGAACGATTTCGACGCGCGTGTTCCCAATTTAACCAGGACTGGTTCAGATCAGGCTCATAGGCTTCATTTCAATGTCACCCGTTTCAAAGCCCATCGGATTTCTCTCCGGACTTGGAGGCATTATAAATGGTCTGTCATTATCCGAAAATTGCGGATTCCACGGCCGTTGAATACTCTGTTTCTGTGTTTCAGTCCCCTTCAGGCTTCGCAAATTTCCACCCAATTTCACGTAGAGATCTTTCATACGCTCCCTTGACTGTAGTTGCTCCTGAAGAGCTTCACTATTCCATTTATGGCCCTCGTTACCAAGGTAGGTGAAGGGAAGTACATCTTTTGCCGTAATTGGCGCTGTGAAGTAATTCAACGTGAATTCAATTGCCGCTTTGACACCTTCCTTAACAATCTCCACCCCGCCTTTTTTGTCTTTAATGGCTCTGTTCATTGCCTGTTCCACGTAATCCTTACGCTCTTTATCAAGAAAAGAGTGCTCACTGGCCGTCTCCCTTGGGTTCCCGAAAAACTTGGTTTCCAAACTTGTCGGATGCTGCATTTTCCAATTCTTCAGGGCAAACCCGGAAAATTTGGTTTCTATCCTCGCACTGGATGCAACGTCAAACGTATCTTTCAACAATTTGAACACTTCGTCCTTCATGATTGAACCGTTCTTGTAAGGAGAGAAAATCCCTTTCAATAACTCCCTCGTCTGCGCCGTAGAGAACAATTCATCATGCGCTTTTGCGGCACCTCGATAAGCACTGTTCATCTGCTTATCGTTCTTCGGCCTTCTCAACTTAGAATCGACCATTTTCTCAAGAACTCCATCCTTCCAGGTTTTCTTCACCAGAATGCTATCCGGCAATTTTCCGCTGCTAAGTATTTCATCGCGTATGACCCTCCCGAACTTTTTAGCGACAGCATCACGCGACGCCAATAATTCGGAACGCTTGGAAAAAACTTCGTATGTGAGCTTATCCTTTTTTGCTTCTGGCCCGACATTATAACTCTCAATTCGCCTCTTAGAGGAAGCCCTGGTTTTTTTTCCAGGCTTCTTGGATTTCGGCAACTTTACCTTCGCCTTCTTCGGCTTACCTTTGGCTTTGGGGGCCGTCAACTTCATCTTCGGCTTCTTCGGTTTAACCGGTGCCTTGGACTTCGCCTTTGGCTTTTTCGGCTTACTCGGCGCCTTAAGCTTCATCAACTTTGACTTCGGTTTCTTTGAAGGTTTACTTTTACCAGCCTTTGAAGCTTTTGAAGCCTTCTTCGCTACCGCAGCAGCCGTTTTACTGACCTTCCCTTTTTTCGATACAATTTTTTTCGGCATGATAAAACGGTTTTAAAACATATTTCAATCGTCTACGTCAACAGAGAGAGCAAAAAGGGTATACTCGCACGAATCGCCTGTATTCACAGGTTCGACTGAAATCGTTACCTCATTCATCCCCAACTGCAGATAATCGTGGAAATTGATCGAAGTGAAATCCATGTTCCGCAATTCGATCGAAGAAACATTGTTCTGACCGCCATTTCCTTCCGTGCTATCCACCAGCAAACTTCCGGACCACTGTCCATTGACTGTCCAGGTAAGTTTACACGCTCCGCTCGAATCACCGATCCAGTGCATAAGCAACAGTGAATATTCCACCGATACATCTACGATCTTGAAGTTCACGGTAAATGACGGATTCGTCGTGAACTTACTTGTCATCACAGAATCGAAGCCCGTACCGGAAACCTGAAGATTGTTAGCAGGCGAAACGATTTTGAAATTCGATGTATCGGATGTTGGTGCGTAGGTGAACGGATTTGCCGTAAATCCAATGATCGCACCTGTCCCCTTTCCTGCCCCCAGAATTGGATTCAGTGCATACAGACTCAGACTCAGCGCTCCGGAATCAAACGTCGCCTGATTGGCGCTGGCCTCCGTTTGCAAGGTTGCCGAAATTGTGTCACCGGAGAGCTCATGCCCTGCAGTATAGCTCGTTGTCTTGTGTGAAATGGTAATGGTTTCATCTTCTGTCATGCCGTTCGGAAAATCTACCAACCATCCGGCCTGCATGGTAAAATCCAATCCGAAAAGCGACAACTGGCTCGGTGGCAATACAAGGGTACCATCCAGCAAGCGATCGATCACGAAGGACGGCAGGTTGATGTGTGTCCCGTCGGAAGTCTGGTTGTATTGAATCACATCCCAGGGATAACTTTGTCCCCAGATCCAACTTGGATTGATCGCATCATCATCGAGGTATCCGTATGAACTCCAATCCTTGATGCTCATCGATTCACTTGCCGAGTTACTGGCTTCGCTTCCATTGGTATTGGAATCAAGTGCCGATTTAAACTTGCTCTCCTCCCAGGAATGCGAATAATCCACTGAAATACCTCCCATCGGCATATCGCCAAAAAAGCCGGCATTCAACCCCACACCAAAGGTGTTCACGTTGGTATCCGTAGATCCTGTGCTGTTTTGGTGCGTTGTGGACGACGAGGTTCCATCATTTGAGCTGGTTGCAGTCGACACCGATGAATTCAGGGTTTTCGGAAAAATTGATTGCAGAATGATCAACGGACTGTCGTTGTTCACGTCAATATCTACTTCATTTACAAGGATTGCCGGGTAGTTCTGATAACTCGAATTGGATGTCGGACCAGTGCTGTACTCAGTTGAGGGCGGAATGATGATCCGCTGTTTCATCAACACGATATAGCCGATTACATTTCCCAAACCGGTTACATCACGACGTCTTTGGATCTCATACGTTGTGATTGATTTTCCGAAAACGACTCCACCTGTTCCATTCTGGAGTTCAATGATCTCCCGAAATGTATAGGAGTTCTGTAAGATTGAATTTCTCATTGCTTTAAATTTTAAAATGTGTACTCTGTTTGGTTGAGCTCTGTTTTGTGTTTAAAAAATAGAAAGGTGAATATTGGGACCAGGACGGGAACGCCCAGGTTTACCATTCGGACCATTTTCGCCGGCAGCGCCATCCCGCACCCTACTGCGTTGCTTGCTGTCGGTTGTTCCGTTTTGGTGATACCTGCCCGGTTTTCCGGCTATCCCTCCGGTACCACCGTTGCCTCCCCGTCCTGCTGCTCCTCCCTTACTATCAAGTGAGCACAGGTCAAAAACAGAAGAATCGCGTTCAGGAACGAGAAGGAAAATGTTTGAAGCCAGGCCTCCATTTCCACCATTTCCGCCCTTTCCGCCGTTGCCACCACGACCACCGTGACCACCGTGACCACCGGAAACGACCCCATTCACCCCATCGAGGCCATCAGAACCATTCCCTCCGTGTCCGCCGCGACCACCGTTGCCACCTTTGGCACCATCTCTTCCGCTGCCAGCCTGTCCCAAAATCCGGATGCCCCCTTCACGAAAGTTGATCACCTTTCCGAAGCGAAGATCAGCGACCATGGCGAGCCCACCATTTTGGCCATCTGTTGCATCTTCTCCATCCATACCATTTCCACCATCTTCACCATTCAATTCGGTACCAAGAATTTCCAGCACCGGACCAAAGAGGGTCGGACGAATAGAAGTTGCACGGCTATGACGGCCATCCGAACCGTTCAGTCCGTCACCCCCATCGCGCGCCGGGGCATAACGGACCGTACTAAATGCGGCATGCTTCGTTCCCAGTACCCTAACCTCAAAATCAGGGACATCCGGGGCTGTTGCACCGCATGGATCACAAATTATTTCATCAACATTGAGAATGAAGATATTACCGT
>JBNKYR010000153.1:0-9613 GCA_050300995.1 Crocinitomicaceae bacterium
CGGCCATAATTAATCAATTGAGAAGTAATCCGCGGATTGATAATTTCCTGTTTCCGCCTTCATGATCTGCATCAGCACATCATTCGCAAGACTGCTTGCTCCGAAACGGAACCATTCGTTATTCAACCATTCATTTCCCAGTACTTCGCGCACCATCACCAGGTAGTGCAGTGCTAACTTGGAATTGGAAATCCCACCTGCTGGTTTCATTCCCACTTTAATTCCTGTCTCATCCATGAAATCGCGAATGGCCTCCAGCATCGTATATGTTACCTGCATCGTAGCAGCAGGACTGATCTTTCCGGTAGAGGTTTTGATAAAATCAGCCCCCGCGTACATCGCAATATCACTTGCACGACGAACATTATCGAGGGTTACAAGTTCTCCTGTTTCAAGAATCACTTTCAAGCGTGCATTTCCGCAAGCCTCTTTGATTGCAGCAATCTCATCAAATACAAAGTTGTATTCCCCGCTAAGGAACTTTCCGCGGGAGATCACCATATCAATCTCATCCGCCCCCTCGTCAACTGCAAAACGTGTATCAGCCAACTTCACCTCCAATGGAGCCTGCCCGCTTGGAAACGCCGTGGCCACAGAAGCCACTTTCACCTCTGATCCTGTTACCTCCTTCCTGGCCACGCTCACCATTGACGGATAAACACAGACAGCTGCAACCGTAGGAAGTCCGGGATGAACATCATGCAGATGCTTCGCTTTGAAACACATCTGCCGCACTTTTCCGGGAGTATCTTTTCCTTCAAGAGTTGTAAGGTCGATCATATTCAACACCATTTTCAGCCCCTGAAGCTTTGATTCCGCCTTAATGCTCCGTTTCTGAAATCTGGCTACCCGTTCTTCCACCCCAACCTTATCGATCCGGGGAGACAGGGTAAAGTCAGGCAGACGGGGAGTCGTCCTGTTATTCGTTTTCATTGAGTTCGTTTGTTTCCAGCAAATATAAGAACATAGCACCAATGAAAAAAGCCTCCCGGAGAGTTCCCGGAAGGCTTTCAATTCAATATCATCTGGACGATTACAACTGACCGTCGGAGTGGTATACTCCTTTCTTGAAGACTTTTACTTTCAGAAGGATACCATCAGAATCGTATTCGTAAACTTTACCATCCCACAGTCTACCGTTTCTGAAATCACCGTCCTGCCAGATCTCGTCGTTTTCGTTGTAAACTTTATTGTATCCGTTTGGCTGGAATTTCTGTCCTTTCGTGCGTGGATTCACCACTTTAGGAGCTTCAATTCGAGAAGCAGAAGGATCAACAACATTCACCGCTGCATTCACCATTTCTCGTTGTTCGCTCTTCTCTACGGAACCATCAGCAGCATAGAAAATCACTTCCTTGATGTCACCATTTTCGTAATAGCGAGTCGCCTTACCTGTTGGAACACCGTTTTGTGATTCGTACACAAACTCTTCCTGTCCGTTCGGATAAAAATACTTTACAGTTCCCTGCTCTTTACCCTCTTCATTGTAAACAGCTTCGTATTCCGTAACACCATTTTCATGAAAACGCTTGAGGGAATCAAAATACTTTCCACGACTGAAACTTCCCTCTTCGCGAACTGTTCCGTCCGGCCAGAGTTTCGTATACTTCCCACTCGGACGATTATTCACATATTCGCCACGCAGTTTGGGTGTAACACCGTCGTTGTGATATTTAATCCAAACGCCCTCTTTACGATCATCCACGTAGGGGCCTTCTTCGATCTTACCTTCAGGAGGGAAACCAGCACTAGGACGATCTTTTCCGTAGAAAATCCACTTTCCTTGCTTTCTTCCCTGATCGTCGACCTGATTGACCTTGTCTCCGCCCTGATCATCTCCCGACCAGGTATACGGAACTGTAATCAATACAGAAAATACCAATAAAGTTATAGCCTTCACCATACCACAGTTTAGTTTTCTAAAGAGATTTACAGTTCTATTAACGAAATTAATAATCAGGCGTTGCTTATCAAAATAAAACGGCATCTTTTCGCCGAATCACATTTTTTTGTCGATGAAATTTTCACTCAAAGCAGTACTAAGTTACTAGTCATCAATTGTTAAGATTTGCGAGCAACGAAACATCCACGTGTTCAAGCATCGTACTCACGAGCATCGGCGTAGAATAGCGTTCCTGCCAGCCCCACTGCTCTCTTGCGGCTGAATCGTCAATGGAATCAGGCCAGGAATCAGCAATCGCCTGACGAAAATCCGGTGCATAATTAATCGTGAAATCAGGCATATGTTTTTTGATCTCAGCCGCGAGTTCTGCAGGTGTAAAACTGCAACCGGAAAGATTGTATGAAGAGCGGATGCCGATTTTTTCGGCCGGTGCTTCCATCAGCTCTATTGTAGCACGGATCGCATCCTCCATGAACATCATCGGAAGTGCGGTGTCTTCAGACAGAAAACAGCTGTATTCGTTGCCCAGTTTCGCCTGATAGAAGATATCTACCGCATAATCCGTGGTTCCACCTCCCGGAAGGCTTGTATAGGAGATCAGCCCAGGATAACGGATGCTCCGAACATCCACACCATATTTGTTAAAGTAATATTCGCACCAACGTTCACCTGCCTGCTTGGAGATTCCGTAAACGGTCGTTGGTTCCATGATTGTTAATTGCGGCGTATTGATTTTTGGCGTAGTTGGCCCAAAAACGGCGATCGAGCTTGGCCAGAATATCTTTTTCAGAAGACCTTCCTTCGCAAGGTCCAGAATCGTAAAAAGTCCCTCCATATTCAGACGCCATGCAAAAGCCGGGTTCTTTTCCGCAGTCGCACTTAAAAGCGCTGCCAGTAAATACACTTCATCAACCTGCTCGTCTTCAATGCACTTCCGGACAGCGGCTGCGTCCAACACATCCATACGGACATAATTTGCTCCTGCCAATGCCTCCGGACACTGCTCTTTCAAATCAGCGGCGATCACCTGATCGCTCCCTTTTCGCTTACGTAATTCGTGTACCAATTCGGTCCCGATCTGTCCGCCAGCACCTATTACCAGTGTTTTGCCCATGTTCGTCTGTTAACGTACAAATAGACTATTTTTTTTCGAGAAAAACTGCACAATTCGTTAAAAAAACAAGCATCTTCATTTAACTGATAATTGTCATTTTTTGAAGCAACTCTCTCCCCTATTTTTGCCAAGATATACTTATCTTTAAAGAATATGTGGACCGGTTTAAATGAACATTTAATGTATTTGATTAAACGAAATCCAGAATGAGCGGACACGTTCTGTCAATTGAAGATTAAATGTTAAACAAATAAAATTTAGACATGCCTTTTTACCATAAGTTGGGGAATATTCCTCACAAAAGACATACAGTATTCCGGAAAGACGACGGCAGCCTTCACCACGAACAATTGTTCGGCACCATCGGATTTGATGGAATGTCCGCATTGATGTACCACCTCCATCCACCAACCGTGGTAAAGGAGTTCGTGGAAGCGGTAGACGTGAATCCCGAAATTGCACTGGACAAACAACTCCAGATGAGAAGCTTCATGGGTTACAAAGCTGCGCCCAAAGATGATTTCCTTGAAAGTCGCGTTCCAATGCTTGTAAACAGTGACGTGCTCATCGTTTTGGCATCTCCGCGAAAATCCCTCCGGGAATATTTCTACAAAAATGCCGATTCGGATGAAGTTATTTTTATCCATGAGGGATCCGGTAAGTTACGCACGCAATTGGGGAACATCGACTTTAAATACGGTGACTATCTGGTGATTCCACGCGGAATGATTTATCAGATTGATTTCGACACGGAAGACAACCGCCTGTTCATTGTCGAATCACATCGTCCGATATACACCCCCAAAAGATACCGAAACTGGTTCGGACAATTGCTGGAACATTCTCCGTTCTGCGAACGTGATTTCCGCCCACCTTCCGAATTGGAAACATACGATGAAGAGGGAGACTTCCTTGTAAAAACAAAAAAAGAGGGAATCCTGTACTCATATGTGTATGCCACACATCCATTTGATGTCGTAGGATGGGACGGGTACAATTATCCTTATGCTTTTTCGATTCACGATTTCGAACCAATCACAGGACGGGTGCACCTCCCGCCTCCGATCCACCAAACGTTCGAAACAGATGCCTTTGTGATCTGTTCATTTGTTCCACGTTTGTACGATTACCATCCGGATGCCATTCCGGCACCGTACAACCACAGCAACATCGATTCGGACGAGGTGCTGTACTACGTGGATGGAGACTTCATGAGTCGAAACAATATTGAGCGCGGACAAATCACCTTGCACCCGGCTGGTATTCCACACGGACCACATCCGGGAGCTTACGAGCGCAGTATCGGTCAGAAAGAAACACTTGAATTGGCTGTAATGGTTGACACATTCAAGCCATTAAAACTGACCAGGCAAGCCATGGGACTGGAAGTACAGGATTACTACAAGTCGTGGCTGCATGATTAATTGATATTGATTAAAACAACATTAAAAACACAGAAAGATGTCAACAGCAAAAACACCACAAAGCGTAGAATACGGTTTGGAAAAAATATTCGAAGGAGCACAGGATTTCCTTCCACTTCTCGGAACAGATTATGTCGAATTTTACGTAGGAAATGCGAAACAGGCAGCTCACTATTATAAAAGTGCATTCGGGTTTCAATCCCTTGCATACGCTGGCCTGGAAACCGGAGTTAAGGATCGCGCATCTTATGTCGTACAACAGGATAAAATCCGTTTGGTACTGACGACTGCTCTTCACAGCGATTCTCCGATCGCGGAGCACGTAAAAAAGCACGGTGACGGGGTGAAGGTTATTGCATTGTGGGTAGAAGATGCCCGCAAAGCGTACGAAGAAACCACCAAGCGTGGAGCAAAATCCTTCATGGAGCCCACGGTTGAAAAAGACGAACATGGTGAAGTGGTTCGCGCCGGAATTTATACCTATGGTGAAACCGTACACATTTTCGTTGAGCGTAAAAACTACCATGGAACTTTCCTTCCGGGATACGAAAAATGGGAGTCCGATTACAACCCGGAGCCTGTTGGACTGAAATACGTGGACCACATGGTAGGAAATGTTGGTTGGGGAGAAATGAACACCTGGGTAAAATGGTACGAGGATGTCATGGGCTTTGAAAACTTCCTGTCATTCGACGACAAACAAATTCATACGGAATACTCTGCATTGATGAGTAAGGTGATGAGTAATGGAAACGGAAGAATCAAATTCCCGATCAATGAACCTGCCGAAGGCAAGAAGAAATCACAGATCGAAGAATACCTTGAATTCTACGAAGGACCGGGATGTCAGCACGTTGCTGTGGCCACAGATGATATCATCTCTACCGTTACAGCCCTGAGAAACCGTGGCGTAGAATTTCTTTCTACTCCTCCGGACGAGTATTACAAGGCCGTACCGGAACGTCTTCGACAGCATGATCACGCGTTGCGCGAAGACATTGAAACCCTGCAGGGATTGGGGATCATGATTGATGCCGATGAGGAAGGCTACCTTCTCCAGATCTTTACGAAGCCTGTTGAAGACCGTCCAACATTGTTCTACGAGATCATCCAGCGAATGGGTGCCCGTGGATTCGGAGCCGGAAACTTCAAGGCTCTGTTTGAATCCATCGAACGCGAGCAGGAAAAACGAGGAACTCTCTAAAGCGAATTGCTTACACTTAACGCGAAGCCGCCAGCCCAAAAAGCTGCGCGGCTTTTTTTCTACCATTCACCGAATAATAGCTACAACTCACCGAATGTCACTTCACAAAGCGGTGATTGTCCCCTAGATTTGTTTCAGTTATTTAAACCAAACACATGAGCAACATGAGAGAGCATCGTCAACATCATCGCCGCTATCATCAGCATCATTACCCAAACTGCGATACGGTATCTCCCGAGCGTCACAGAAACTCAAAGATCCTTGCCGGTTTCTTTGTAATCCTTTTCGGAGTATTGTTTCTGCTGGAGCGCCAGGGAATGCAAATACCTGAGTGGGTAATTTCATGGAAAACGTTCATGATCGCCTTTGGTATTGTACAATTGTACAAGCATAAGTTCCGTACCTTCTTCGGATGGGCACTGATTGCAGTAGGCGGATTATTGCTTACCAATGAGTTTCGTCCGGACACTGTGGACAAGGAGATCATCCTTCCCATCATCGTGATTCTGATCGGCGTTTCCATGATCGTCAGGCACACGAACCTCTTCGGTTCAAAAAAAAAAGTATCTCAGACAACACTGTTTGATGACGAGCGGGAGATCTCATCCGAAGACTTCATAAAATCGTCAACTTTTTTCGGCGGTGTCACCAAAAATGTGGTCAGCAAGAACTTTAAAGGGGCCGAACTTACGACTGCCTTTGGCGGAACAGAGATCAACCTGACCAAAGCAGACATCGAACAACCGATAACGATCAATGCCACCACCATGTTCGGAGGAGTCACCCTGATCGTACCAAGTCACTGGCAGGTTCATTCTGACATAACAACCATCGCGGGGTCGGTGGAGGACCAACGCTCCCTCCCCAGTGATGTCAGCTACGATCCGTCCAAGACCGTTACACTGACCGGAACCTGCCTGTTCGGCGGAGTAGAGATCCGCAGCTATGCCTAGCATGAACGAAAATCACTCCGCAGGCATTTCCCCGCGAACATGGGCACTCCCACTGGCATTGCTGGCGGGAGTTTCCCTCGTTTGGTTATTCGTGGTTCGCACAGAAAATGGCGGAAAACTGCTTCCTTTCCTGGACGTCCTCAGCTGGGCATCCGTGCATGCGTTCTTCCTTTTTGTTGCAGCAACCATGCAACGCTACTACCACACCTCCCGCGTCTTTACGCTTCCGAATCTGAGCAGTACGATCCTTTTCACTGCCCTCGCCTTGTTCGGTTATTTGGGATTGACCCGTAGTTACTCAGCATGGGATCCTGTATACACTCAATTCGTATACGACTTCATGCCACTGAGAGCAATGGCCTCCTTTCTTTTTTTACTTTTGACCACCGCTATTTTCTGGATCGATCAACAGAAGGTGCGGGAGCAAAAGATCCAGGCATTTGCAGTTGAAAAAGAGCGGGAAGCCATCCGAATCGAACTGAATACGTTGCAGCAACAGTTCAAGCCGCACTTTCTGTTCAACAGCCTGAATTCCATCAACGCACTAACCCTCATCAACCCTGAGGAAGCGAGAAGAATGGTCCATCTGCTTTCCGATTTTATGCGCGCCGCCGTTCGTGAAAACCAATCGGAACTGGTTCCCTATTCCCAGGAACTGAGGCACATTCAGCTCTACACGGAAATTGAGAAGGTGCGTTTCGGAAATCGTCTTACGGTTAATTTCGAAACGGAAGACGGCGCCGAAGAAGCCTTGCTCCCTTCGCTTATTTTGCAGCCGCTCATTGAAAATGCGGTGAAATATGGCCTCTACGGACACACCGAAGCCGTGACAATTACCATCGCTGCCCAACTTGCAGACCATCACCTTGTCATCAGCATCAGTAATCCGTACGATGCCGATTCGACACCGGACAATCTTGGCACTGGCTTCGGACTCCCATCGGTAGAAAAGAAAATGATGATCCTGTATCAACAAGCTAACCTGGTAAAGATCGACCGTTCGAATGAAAACTTTACCGTAACTTTAACTGTTCCACAATCATGAGCAAAGTAATTATCATCGACGACGAACCACTTGCGCGATCCATCGTAAAAACATTCCTGCAGAAACATCCGGAACTTCAACTGGTAGATGAATGTGAAAATGGTTACGAGGGCGTGAAGTCCATTGAAAAACACCAACCGGACCTTATCTTTCTGGATGTGCAAATGCCAAAAATCAACGGGTTCGAAATGTTGGAACTGGTGGACGAACTGCCGTCTGTGATTTTTACAACCGCTTTCGATGAATATGCCATCAAAGCCTTCGAAACTTCCGCTGTTGATTACCTCCTGAAGCCATTTACCCAGGAACGCTTCGATCTCGCCGTTGAAAAGTGGAAACTCAATGCCGAACGCGTTCCGAACCTGGTCACCGCAGCCCGCAAACAACCGGAAGAAAGTAGCCGGATTGTGATCAAGGACGGAAGCAATATCCGTATCATTCCAGTGCGCGAAATACTGTACATCGAGGCGTACGATGACTATGTAAAAGTACATACGTCCGAAAAGTATTTTCTGAAAAAGAAAACCATGAATTACTACGAAGACATCCTTCGTGGTTCGGATTTTCTGCGTATTCACCGATCCTATCTGCTCAATATTCACCAATTGACAAAGATCGAATCATTCGAAAAAAACAGCTACCGGGCCACACTCACCAGCGGCGCCACCATCCCGGTAAGCCGATCTTCGTACGCCTCGCTCAAGGAAGCTCTCGGTATTTGATCCCGTGCGATAATTAACAGCATCGACGAAAAGTGTGAGAGACGCAAAAAGTGATCTTTATCATGAAACCGGGGCCGGAGATTCTGTACATTTGGAAGCGATCCGCATAACAACAGGGTCGCGAAAAACTGCACTATGAAACGAGAAGATCTTTTGAAAGCCATTGATGAAAAGTACAAGGCAATGGGGCAGAATCCGGATGTTCATCTCTCCGGACTGTTGCACGCCGAACCTATCAAATATTGGGATTACATCCAGGTGGATGCGTTGCTGGGACTCCAGATTCAACGAACCCAATTGAAGGATGAAATGGTTTTCATCATGTACCACCAGATCAACGAACTTTTGTTCAAAATGATCCTTTGGGAAATCGACCAGGTAGCTCATGACGATTCCATCAGCACGGAAAAATTTGCTAAACACCTGAACCGTATCAGCCGCTATTTCGACATGCTTTCGAACTCGTTTACGATTATGGGAGACGGTATGGATGTGGATCAATACATGAAATTCCGCGATACGCTGACTCCGGCAAGTGGTTTCCAAAGTGCACAATACCGAAAAATCGAATTTGCTTCCACAGAGCTTATCAACCTCATCGATTTCCGCGTACGAGGCACCATCGACCGTAATACACCGTACAGTTATGCCTTCGACAACCTATACTGGCAGGTAGCCGGCACGGATCATGCAACCGGTAAGAAGACGAAGCTCATGACAAACTTTGAGGAGCGGTACATGAAAGAGTTCATTGTTTTCATGGAAGAATACAACACGATCAACCTTTGGACGAAATTCAAGGGGCTCCCGGTGGAAGAACGCAATGATCTTGATCTTGTTAACGCCATGCGCCATTACGATCACACCGTGAACGTGAAATGGGTGATGCACCACTTCAATGCTGCCAAAAAATACCTCGAAAGCGGAAATGAAGTAGCGGAAGCGACAGGAGGCAGCGACTGGCAGAAATACATGCACCCGCGTTATCAGCGACGGATCTTCTTCCCAGAACTGTGGACGGAAGCCGAATTGGAGAATTGGGGCGTCGACAATCTTGAAGACCACGTCGTGTTGACGAGCACGGATAGTGTTGGCATCTGATACGCCGTTTCTTATTACTTTTGCTGAAAAATAACACTATGGCAAAAGTTGGAATTATCATGGGTAGCAGTTCGGATCTTCCCGTTATGGAAGACGCTGCGGAAATATTGAAAGAATTCGGAATTCAGTATGAAATCAATATTGTGT
>JBNKYR010000154.1:0-9575 GCA_050300995.1 Crocinitomicaceae bacterium
TGGCCAGGACTTCTTTTGCCTTGCTTTCCTCTATCGTACCGCTTTCATCCACCGCCGCGTCAGATCGCTTGTTCAGATCTTCCAGTGCTTCGAAGAGTAATTTGGTGCGTTCTGCTTCGCTCATCAGCGGAACCATCAGCAAATGCTTGCTATTGTCTTCCTTCGCGTGTTTCACAAAGACTTCGGCTTCTTCATCTTTGTTCTTGACGGTGATCTTGTCAAGGCCGTATTTCGATTTGACCTTTTTGGCCTTCGCATTTACCACTGAATAGGTCGGCTTCGGACTTGCTTTTTCCAGCTTGGACATTTCATCCAGGGCACGCATGTATTTCTCTTCGTCCGGAAGGTTTTTGAGGTCTTCTTTCTTCTTCTCGTTTTCAGGTAGTCCGTCTCCGTCCTTGAGCTCAGGGTTTTCCTCCTGATCGCCTGGCTGGTTTCCATCTACCCATTCACCGGCTTTTTCATCATCCGATTTTCCGTATTTCTTCGGTGGAGGATCGGCCATGATGTCAGCTGTGAACTTGTCCGCATCGAATTCGATCGGTGAGAATTTCAACTCAGGAATATCAGACGATCCGACCAGCCAGTCCATGTCGGCACCAATGCCCATGCTGTCACCGATCGGGTACTGAACTTCTCCCATCGGATATTCTTCACGACCGTCAGATACCGGCGACCACCATGGAGCGTCGATCTCCACGAAGAAGGCTCCGGAAAGTTGCGCGAACAATTGTGCAGCCGCTTCGAAATGTCCTTTGAGATGCGTTTCTCCTGTTTTTCCTCCCTCAGGGGCCGCTTGTTCTTTATATTCCAGCGTTGGTGTGGCTTCTGCATAGGCCCTGAGTCCGGCTGCGGCAGTGACGTTGACTCCTGCTTTGACATCGTGTCCGAGAATGGTCAATCCGACACCGGCTTCAGCTTCCAGGCCAAGGATCGCAAAGGCATTGATGCTCAGTGTTCCCGTAATGGCAAATTGCTGCAGTACATCCGGGTCGGTTGAGTAGGTACCGGTAAAGGCGACGTCTTTCAATACTAATGGACCGAAACCTGCATTCATGAACATGCCAATGCTCGCGAAGAGGAATACCTGACCGACAAGAGGAATACCATAACCGGCACGTATTTCCAGTTTGAAGATATCAACCTTTTTACCGCGCATTTCCATGAGTTCGATCTCATTCGGAACGGCGATTTCACCCACGATCGTAACGTGTCCTTCGGCATCAATTCCCACTTTAGCAGTGCCCTCGAGCCATGGCGTGATGGAGGCTTTGACTTCCCCCCAACCGGCAAGAACCTGGTTGTTTTTACTTTTCGGTTTCGGAGTGACTTCAGCAGTTTCCTGCTCGGCATCCATGGTTTCAACGCCCAGTTCGGCATTCATCATTTGCTTCGAACGCTCCTGGTCGGTAACCAGGAAGGTGATTGCCCCGGAGAATTTCTCGGATTCAATACGACCGGTTCCCTGGATCGTAACGATTCCGTCGATGTATTCAGCGTGGATTTGTGCGTTAATGTTTGCGATGTCTGCCTGAATATCACCGCTGCCACTCAGGCTGCCGTCTTCTCCACGGGCAATGGTAAATTCACCGCTGGCAAGTCCCGCAACATCTACGGCGGCGCTAATGTTGAATGTGAAAGTATCACCTGTAATACCCATTCCACCGCCTGCCTCCAGGAATCCGTCCACGACGGTCGTCATGGAGTTTACCTGGAAAACGAGTCGGCCTGTTTCAAAGGTGTTTTCAACGCCATCTCCGGGTACTTTAAGTGGCGTGATCCCGAGCATACGCATTTTTTCCAGGTTCTCATTGACTCCTTTAATAAAGCCAAGCGCGTCGGTGAGAAGTGGTTTGTCCTTTATCTTCACACTTAGGAACCCTTTGGTTGTTTGCTCTTCACCGAAATTTTTAAGAACAAGAATCGGTGTTACCCCTGCTTCCCGAAGCGGGTCCATGAAGGTCCATCCGTTGATGTCCAGGTATTTTTGTTTGCCGGTGGAGACAAGGTCGTATTTGGCAACTTCTCCGCTATCTGTCGATTTCAGTTTACGTACCAGGATCGTTCCGCTGTAGCGTTCGCCGATCTTTACGTCAACTTCGAATTTGGTTTTTCCTTTCGCTGAGAGGGCATCAAGGTATGCCGCCCAGTCATTATTCAGTTCGAAACGATGTGTAATGTCAATGGCACTTCCGGGTTTCGAAGGTTCAGCCGGTGTTTCTGTTTCTCCTGCTTTCTGTACCGCAGGGGCGGTTGATGCACCTTGCTGCACGGTATGCGTAAGTTCGTGCGCCAGAAGATGTTGACCATCGTTGCTGGAAGGATTGTATTTGCCTTCGTTGAAGTAGATGTCATTTCCATGGGTGAACGCCTGAGAACCCAAGGAATTGTTCATCTGAACAGCGTCAGATCCCGTGTGAATACGCACTCCACTGAAGTCTTTCCCGAACCCTGATTCCATGGAATCACGCGTGCCGGAATCCATCGGACTTCCGCCTCCTTTGCTGGAAGAAAGCTGATTTTCAACGGATGAGGAGTTGCTTTCACCAGTATCGCCTCCACTCATCTGAAGAGAAGAAGCGGGCATTGTTTCCTCTTCCATAGCACTTTCTTCCTCTTTGGCCTGGACCTCTTCTTCGGGTTGAGGACTTTGCTGAACCAAAGGTGTAATGCGTTCCCCAATTGGTTTTTGCTGAACGGCTTCGTCTTCCACCTGTCCTGATTTCTGCAGAGATGTTGGTGACGAAGTTGTCTCATGTGAAGCATTTTGTCCGTTAACTACTTCGTCGGCAACCGCATCAGCTTCCTGTTCATATTTGTCGTTTGGGGCACCTATCTTCAGTTTAGCCTGAACTGGTGTTTTTCCGGAGAAAAATGAAGTTTGCTCAGGATCACGTTTGGTTTGAACGGCGTCATCGGCTACCGATTCTTCCTGTGCTTTTCGTTGTACGCTCGGCTGAAAAAAAGAGGAGGAAAACGGGTTGCGACCGGCTTGATCCGGCTGACGATTGGCGGCTTTATGTGGTTTTGCTTCGTGCACGTGGTTAAGGTGAAAATGAAAGTACAAAGAAAATTCACCGTAGCCCGTGCGGGGAAATAAATCAGGTATTTATACGCAATTACAATCAGGTATTTTTACCTGAAAAGAAAAAACACCCCAGAGGGGTGTCTTCAAGTGAGATAAAAGAAGAATTAAAACAAACGTTGTACGTCTTCTTTCAGTGCTTTAACTGCAATTTCAGTTGGCAAAGTTCCTACTTCGGCAACAATCTCAAAGATCTTACTCGAAAGATCCATACCTGTGGACGTTGGCCCCATTTGTTGTCCTGCAAGGTTAATGATCTTCATCGTTTCATCCTTGGCCTTGCGGGCGATGTCCCAACTTGCCGGGGCGATGTACATCTGCTGCGCAATGTTGTGCTCGAATTCTTCACGAATGCTTTCCAGTAGTTTTAGCTGAAACGCTGCTGCCGGGAGCCCGGGATTGTTGAGTCGCATGATCAGACTGTTCGGATGAATTCGTTCCATTAAAAGAATGACCCGCTGATAAGCTTCTACCCTATGTGGGAGGAAAAACTTTTGCCGTTCTGCCTTCAATTCGAGCTGGGCAACGCGGACTTCACGTTCTGCAATTTTTCGCATGAAGAAAATTGCGGTCATTAAAACTGCTCCTGCAGGAACAACAATAAGCGCTAATTGAAAGGCGATTTCCATAGATATCTGATTTGAGAATACAAATATAGAATTCTCTCATTGTTGAAAGTAACAGAAGGTAGCACCGGAATTATTCAAACAGGAGTTTTCCGATATCAAGAACCTCTTTGTTTGTCGAAAGACGTCGTGTGATCTCCTGCACTTTTTCGTTAGGCCTTCCATAATTGGTTACCAACTGCATTTGGATGGTGGTAGGTCCGGCGGCCTTTTGAGAACGAGAACCGTAGTAATTAACCTGTACAACGTATTCGCCTTTTATCGCCTTTTTGATGGTGAACATTTCAGGACCGTAGCCTCCCGTGAAATCATTTGACATCCGACCTCCGATGCGGGTATTTTTGTTGGAGTAGAAGCACTTCTCTCCACGGGGGTCGGTAACCCAAAGATCCATGTCGCAGTTATCGGTGTCCCAGTTCAGAATAATGCGGACATCCAGCGGCATGTCTTTGAGGAGTTCCGGATCTATCTTTCCGGTGTTTACGGCTCCTTTGTGAAGACTTACGATACGATTGATCTCTACCAAAGCGATGGATTCAATCCCCGGAAAACGGCTGTCCCAGGTGCGATCCACGACCTGAAAAAGTTGATCCACGGCCTCCTGGTACTTTCCGGCTTTTTCAAGGCAGAGTCCAAGGTCTCTGTACGATTGGGGTTCCTCTCCACGGATGCGTAATACTTCCCGATAGATGACAATGGCTTCATTGTAGTATCCGAGCTGCTCCAGACGATGTGCCAGGATCCGCAGCAATTCATGGTTTTCCAGTTCGAGTTCGGCAATGTTGGAGAGGATGCGGAGCGCCTGGTCTTTCATTCCTTTTTCAATGAACAGATCGGAAACATCCATGTAGAAGGAGGGAGTTTGCCCATGGTCCTTTTTCAATTCCAGGTAGGTTTTGTATAATTCGCCCGGGACAACTTTTTTCAGTGTTTTGAGATATTCGGCGTCCGGTTCCCATTCGCTCAATTGGATGGCTGCTTTGTCTTCTTCACCGCCGTCCTTTTTTCCGCTGACTTGGGTCAAATTCTGGTCGTAGGATCCGTCCGAAGCACTAAAGGCTGCTCTCCCGTTGAGTTCTTCCGTCTGCACTTCCAGATCTGAAGTAACCTCATCTGCATTCGTACTATAATATACTGCGTTGGAAATCGGTTCTGATCCAATCTCGATAATGGAATCGTTCACGTGGTTGTTCTCCGTGATCTTCTGAATATCATAGTTAGTGATCCACCAATCGGCGTAGGCTTTAAAATCTTCTTTGACTTTGGTAATATGAGCCTCCTTTTCCGCTTTTTCAGTCTGTTGTTTTTCCTGAAGTAAGGCCATGTATTCGGCTTTCAGTTCGTCCGGCGGGGTGATTTCATGTTGCACGTAATCTTCCACACGATCCAGGACAATGAGCGAGGTGTTGCGGGTTACAAGACCGTATTCTTTCCCGAGGGTCGTGATGGTTTCGGCATTTTCTTCCGGGTAGATGTCCAGTTCAGCAAGCTTTTTCTGCGCCCAGATACGTCGAAGTGTTCCGGATTCAATCAGGTATTTTTCCGGTTCGATCGTCATGTGGATCTGACTGTTGGCTTCATCAAAACCAAATTTGAAATCCATTTCTGTCTTTCCGTGAATGATTCCGGCAACATGGATCTGTTCTCCCATAGTGGTTGGCAGAGAAGGGTAGGTGTCTGCCATTCCGTTTCCAAAGTAACGGAAGTTTCCCCCACGTAACATTTCCAGAGCTCCACGGTGTTCCGTTTTCAAGAGGTTGATGTAAGCACCTCCCGAAGATGAAGCCAGGAAGCGCAGGTATGAATGATTGGCTGAACTTGCAGAATTGATGGTGTACACGGGTACTTTGGGAGGCGCATCTTCATTTACTCCGAAGTTGTTCAGTCCGTCACCCACGAGCACAATTGCATCGCTTCCGAATTTGGAAAAATCAATGCTGCGATACGCGGATGCTCCGTCAAAAGGAATGCTTTCGAGTTGTTTCTTTAGTTCCGAGCAATCCCCTCCCTGAATGGAAAAAGTACGGACGACTTTGGTGGTATTGCGCAAGGTAATCAATTCCACATCGACGTTTTGCAGTGATTGGAAATAAGCCTCAAGCAAAGCGAGTTCCTGAGCCAGTTTTCGTTGTTTGCCTGAATTTGAGGCATCCCAGATCAACGTTACCGTACCCGGTTGTTTGAGTTCAGCTTTTCCCCGGCGCGGTGTCAGTGTGGTATAGAAATAGAAATCGTTGTCGGTTCCTGGCACACGTTCTGTATAGATGGCTTGTTTGTTTTTCGGCCACGGGAGCCCGATAGCGATGAATGATCCCGGAACGAAATCCTTTTTTGCATAGTTGGCCCGGTAGTTTTCTTCCCATTTTTCAAACTCGAAATTCACGATCGAATTGGGGTCAAGTTTTGGCTCAACTTCTTGTTTGAGGACCTCAATATTGAATGCAAAATCCGGAATGGATTCACGAAAATTCATGGGAAGCAGGTACATATACGACTGTTCCATCATATCGAGTTCCTGTTCGTAGGCGATCACCATGTGTTTGTAACCTTTCGAAGGGATCGGATAAACGCGCGCCTTGAAATTGTTTCCCTGGGTCCACTCAAGCAATCCGGGGTCGATGTTTCGTCGGACGGTGCTCTCAAAAACCTGGCGCCCCTTTTCCTTTTCTACGACCACGCCTTCCCGGAGTTTTCCATCAACTTCCAGGGCAAAACGTGAGACAGTCTGACCTTCTCCAAGCGGGAAATACAGTTCTCCTTCAAGAATGCGTTTTTCATCATTGTAAAAAGTCATGTCCATTGTTGTAGTAGCGACATTTCCTACAACTTTCACGTCAATTTTCAAGGTGTGAAGCTGAATTGGCTTGCTTTCGCCTTTCTCATTTTTAACCATCAAAGCCGGAAAAACTTCCCGGTGAATCGTGTCATCATCGCTGACGATAGTTTCTGTTGGGAGATCAGGAGAAGGCCCGTGAGTGATAAAATACGACAGCGCGATGAGTGGAAAAAGACTGAAAAACAGCAGTTGGAGTGGGCGACGGTTAAGTTTCATGTGTTTTGTTTGTAGTATTTACAACCCTGTTTCCATATGGTTCAGCATGATTTACAGGTCGCAATTATAGTGCCGTGCATATAACGTTTCGCGAAGCGTTCTATTGTCTCATGATTTAAATTGACAACGATTGCTATTTTTACCAAAGATTCGAATTTCATGAGCAGCACGCTGATCGTTATTGTATTGGTTGCCTACTTTGCACTGCTGGTAGGGATTTCCTTCCTGACTTCAGGAAAAGCGGACAATTCGTCTTTTTTTCTTGGAGAGCGCAAATCTCCCTGGTACGTCGTTTCGTTTGGTATGATCGGAGCCTCGCTGAGTGGCGTGACGTTTTTGTCGGTCCCCGGGTGGGTGGGGAGTGAAACCAATCAGTTCAGCTACATGCAAGCCGTTTTCGGTTACCTTTTCGGATACATTGTGGTGGCTTACGTACTGCTGCCTTTGTATTACCGGTTGAATCTCACGTCTATATACGAATACCTGGAAGGTCGTTTCGGTTTCTGGAGTTACAAGACGGGAGCTTCGTTCTTTTTGCTTTCCAGATTGATTGGTTCTTCGGTTCGTCTCCTGCTCGTTGCGAACGTCTTGCAGTCAATTCTTTTTGATGACTGGGGAGTTCCATTTGAGGTGACAGTGATCATTTCGGTCGTACTGATTTGGATTTATACGAGTCGCGGAGGAATCAAAACAATCGTATGGACAGATACCTTGCAGACTGCCTTCATGCTTGCTTCGGTTCTGTTGACTGTTTGGTTCATCAGTGATGCGATGGGACTGCATGAAGGAAAAGGTGTGGTAGCCACTGTCAGTGAAAGTGCTTATTCCAGGATTTTCTTTTTTGATGACCTGAATAGTAGCAATCACTTCCTGAAGCACTTTTTCGGAGGAATGTTCATTACAATCGGTATGACCGGGCTCGATCAGGACATGATGCAGAAAAACCTCAGTTGCCGGAACATTCGTGATGCTCAAAAGAACATGATGAGCATGGCAACAGTGCTGGTGGTCGTGAATCTTGTTTTTCTCGGACTTGGAGCCTTGCTCTATTTGTATGCTTCGGCCAATGGAATTACGGTCGAAAAGTCTGATCTTTTATTCTCGACTATTGCCATGAGTAATGATGCAGGCCCGGTGATTGGAATCCTGTTCCTGCTTGGATTGATCGCCGCTGCATATTCCAGTGCAGATTCCGCCTTGACATCGCTGACAACTTCCTTTTCCGTCGATTTTCTTGGCGTGAACAGGGATAAGAAAACCAACAATGATTTTCCAACGAGGGATGCTGAACGCTTGCGCAAACGCGTACACCTCGGAATGTCAGTTGTGACAATTCTGATGGTTTTGCTCCTGAAGCACTCTACGGATAGTTCGGCGATTGGCTTGCTAATGCAGTTTGCCGGGTTTACATACGGTCCTTTGATCGGTCTGTTCTTCTTTGGTATTCTGACCAAACGTCTGCTGAATGATTCGGTGGTGCCCTTCATTTGTCTGGTCTCCATAGGAGTTACCTTCCTGCTCTGGTATTTTTCGGCAGGAGCTCCGGGAGCTGGTGATGGCCCGGGTGTTTTCGGTGGTTACAAGTTCGGTTTTGAACTCATCATTTTGAACGCATTCATTACCTTTAGTGGCTTGTGGATTGTTTCCGCAATATCCCCAAAAAAGACGGCATGAAAATACAGCTGCACGACAACAAAAAGCACCTTGAATTTGCTCCCCTGACACTTACACGTCCGGTCGGAAATCTGCGAATGGGAATCTTTACCAACGACGAACGCTGGCGCTTGCTTGCTCCGGGAGTGGAGGTAGGATTTGAAACGGCAGAATACCTTTCTGCCAGGTTTGCGGGTTATTCGGGTGCCGTTTCTGTGAACGCCTGCGTAATTCCGAATGCAGAACTTGTTGAGGCCGTACTGGCCCTGAAAGGGAATGAGGAGCTTACGTTTGAAGGTCAGTGGCTCGCGCGTTTGGGAACCGGTGATGTGCTGATTGATTATAAAGGAAAGGCTCCTGTAATTCTCGAACGTCGTTGGGATCTGTACCGAAAGAATGCCAAAGTTCTGGAATCGGATTTTGCGTTGATCACAAAAGGACGGGCATCCGTTCAGTTGTCCGGAACGAACACCATTATCGGTGATCCTTCCCGCATCTTTGTGGAAGAGGGAGCATCTGTAGAAGCCTCGGTACTCAATACGACGGGAGGTCCGATCTACATTGGGAAGGACGTAGAGATTATGGAAGGTTCGCTTTTACGCGGTCCATTGGCATTGTGTGAGGGAAGTGGGCTGAAGATGGGAGCGAAGATCTACGGAGGTACGACTATCGGTCCGCATTGCAGGGTTGGAGGAGAAGTGAACAATGTCGTCTTTCAGGCTTACTCGAACAAAGGTCACGACGGTTTCCTCGGGAATTCATTGATCGGCGAATGGTGCAACCTCGGAGCGGATACGAATACCTCGAACCTGAAGAACAATTACGGAGAAGTGAAAACCTATAATTACGCAAGCCAAAAGATGGAACAAACGGATGTTCAGTTTATGGGACTGGTGATGGGGGATCACTCGAAATGTGGCATCAATACCATGTTCAATACGGCCACGGTTGTTGGTGTATTTGCCAATATTTTCGGGGCTGGCTTCCCGGAAAAATTCATTCCTTCCTTTACCTGGGGATCAGCATCGGTGCCTTTTGAATTCGAAAAGGCAATCGAAACGGCCAATAACATGATGACGCGCCGTGGAAAAGAATTAAGTACCGACGAAATTGGCATTCTAAGGACAATCGCTGACAAAAAATAAGACAAAATTGCAGT
>JBNKYR010000155.1:0-9490 GCA_050300995.1 Crocinitomicaceae bacterium
GACGGTGGTTTTTGCTGCTTTTCCAACGGATCGGAGTTGCAGTGTACGAACTTTCGCTACATCATGAATTGTGGAGGTCCTTCGAACCGTTTCACCAATGATGGTTCCGGTGGCACTGCCATCATTCGCTATTCGAACCAGGCGCACCTTCGTGCCACATTGACGGCCTCGTCCAATTTCGACGTTTATCAGGCCACCGGCTCTTCGTTCAATTTGCACGGGTGCGGAAGCTTTGGTTCGGCGAACCTTGTTCCGAATGCACCGGCCCTGACCGACCCAGGAAGCTCCAACACCAATTGCATCAACAATTGTTTCATGGTGCTTCCTGTTGAATTGATCGACTTTGAGGGGCGCTGTGATGCGGGCAACATTAAATTGAACTGGAGTACGGCCTCCGAAGAGAACAACGATTACTTTGCGATCGAAAAAAGTGCCGATGGTATCCAATTCACGGAGGTGGCAAAGGTAAACGGTGCCGGAACGACCACGCAAACCTCGCACTACACGTGGAAGGACGACGCTTCCGAATCCACGTATTACTATCGTCTTCGCCAGGTCGATCTCAACGGAGCAGCACGCGTGTACAGCACTGTTTCAGTGAATCCATGCATGGGCGGTACGCGTGTTTACCCGAACCCCTGCGATGAATGGTTGAATGTGCGGATCGACCCGGAAAAGATCTTCACCCTTTCTGACTGTAAAGACAAGACCATCCTGGAAGGTGATTTGTCGCAGAACAACGGCCGGATCTATATGGGTGCATTTGCATCCGGGGTCTACTATTTAACCCTCGGAACCGAAGTGTTCAGGGTGGTTAAGAAGTAAGTCCAAAAAAATAATCGATTGAAAAACAAGAGACTAACACCTATGTATACAAGTTGTATATAGCCCTTTTTGGGCGTTTACGATCGTGTTGACGTAGGTTCGTAATCACAATACACATCCATATGAAAAAGTTCATCACACTATGTGTTCTCCTCACTTCAGGAACACTCTTCGCTCAAAACGAATTCATCACCACATGGAAAACAGACAATGCCGGAACATCGAACTCCACTTCAATTACGATTCCTACCGTGGGTTCCGGATATAATTACCATGTCGATTGGGACAATGACGGAATTATTGACGAATTCAATCTTACGGGCGGCGTTACTCATGATTTTGGAACGGCCGGTACATACACCATCCGAATTGTTGGTGATTTCCCTAGAATCTATTTTGCCAATGCTGGTGACAAATTAAAAATGCTGTCCATAGATCAGTGGGGAGCCATCCAGTGGACCTCGATGAATTCGGCGTTTGATGGATGCTCAAATTTGGTTTATAATGCTACCGACTCCCCGGATCTTTCCACTGTAACGGATTTTGCATACATGTTCCGCAGCTGCGTGTTATTTAACGGAGATTTGTCAAGTTGGGATGTATCCAATGCCACTACCTTGTTTCGTACGTTTACAGGGTGCACCCTGTTCAACGGTGATGTGAGCAATTGGGATGTTTCCAATGTAACCAACTTTTCGTACACGTTTCTGAATTGTTATGCCTTCAATCAGGACCTATCGGGTTGGGATATATCCAGCGCAACAACGCTATTGAGTATGTTCAGAAATGCCAGTTCATTCAATCAGGATATTTCCGGGTGGAATACGGCGTCTGTTACCAGTTTGCATCAAACATTCTCCGGTGCCACAGCATTTAATCAGGACCTCTCCGGTTGGAATACAGGATCTGTTACCAGTATGTATCAAACATTTTTAGGTGCCACGGCATTCGATCAGAATCTCGGTAACTGGAATGTGACGAATCTTTCGAACGCTTCAGCGATGTTTACCAATGTTACCCTTAGTACAGCAAATTATGATGCTTTATTGCAGGGATGGGGAGCTCAAGCATTGAATACAACAGTAACGTTTGATGGAGGAAATAGCCAATACTGTGCAGCCATCAGTGCGCGAAGTACAATGACCAACACCTTTGGATGGACAGTCACCGACGGCGGATTGTCTTGCCCGGGTCAGGAGTTTATTACAACCTGGAAGACGGACAACAACGGTTCTTCCAACTCCACATCAATTACCATTCCCACAAATGGCGGAGGATATGATTACCACGTAGATTGGGATAACGATGGAGTAATTGATGAGTATAACATCACAGGAGATGTGACGCACGACTTTGGAACGGCGGGTACCTACACCATTCGCATTCTTGGAGATTTCCCACGTATCGATTTCAACTTTGGAGGCGATGGCGAAAAATTGCTGGACATCAGCCAGTGGGGTGATATCGCATGGACGTCGTTTGAAACGGCTTTCGCCGGATGTTACAACCTCAATATTACCGCGACAGATGCGCCAGACCTTTCAGGAGTAACTTCCATGAACAATGCCTTCAACTTGTGTACCTCACTGAATGCAGACCTGAGCAGCTGGGACTTTAGTACAATCACGGATATGTCCTTCATGCTGAGTCAATGCGCAGTATACAACCAACCCGTAAATACCTGGAATGTGTCGAACGTAACGGCGATGCAGGAACTGTTCAATGCCTGTACGGCGTTCAACCAACCGCTGGACAATTGGGATGTATCGAATGTCTCTAATATGAGTTCGATGTTCCGCAATTGTTCGAACTTCAATCAAAACATCAATGCGTGGAATACGATGGGTGCGACTTCCATGTTGGGTGTTTTTGAAGGGTGTACCCTATTCAATCAACCATTGGACAATTGGGATGTATCAAACGTTGGGTCCACATCCAGTATGTTCCGGAATGCACCAGCATTTAATCAGGACATCAGCGGTTGGGATATGTCTTCTGTTACAAGCGTAGCCAATATGTTCAATGGGGCTTCATCATTCAATCAGGACCTTTCCGGCTGGAATACTTCCAATGTCATTTTCATGGGAAGCATGTTCAAGAATGCAACTTCCTTCGACCAAAATCTTGGGGCATGGAACATCGGCAGTATTATCAACGCCAACAGCATCTTCAACGGTGTGACCTTGAGCACGGCAAATTACGACGCCTTACTCATCGGCTGGGGTGCACAAGCTACAATGAACATCAACTTTGACGGTGGAAACAGTTTGTATTGTGCCGGACAATCTTCCCGTGAACAGTTGATAAACAACAACGGCTGGACTTTCACTGATGGGGGAATGTCCTGCCCGGGAGAGGAGTTTATCACCACCTGGAAAACCGATAATGCCGGTACATCCAACAGCACTTCGATCACCATTCCAACCTATGGCAGTGGTTATGATTATCACGTGGATTGGGACAACGATGGAATGATTGATGAATTCAATCTTACAGGCGATGTTACGCATGATTTCGGAACCGCAGGAACCTATACCATTCGTATTGTGGGAGACTTTCCGATGATCGCGTTCGTAAATGCTGGAGACAGAGAAAAAATCCTGTCCATTGATCAGTGGGGAAGTATTGCCTGGAGCAGTTTTAGTGGATCCTACTACGGATGTACAAATTTAACTTTAGCGGCGACAGACTTACCTGATTTATCAGCGGTGACGAGCCTTGCCTCGGCTTTCAGGGCATGTTCGGTATTCAACGGAGACTTATCCAACTGGGATGTGTCCAATATTACCGACCTGACATATACGTTCGGAGGGGCGTTTACCTTCAATAGCGATATTAGTTCATGGGATGTGTCGAATGTGACCAAGATGCGAAGTACCTTCTCCAATGCGGATAGTTTCAACCAACCCATTGGAAACTGGAACATCGCGAATGTGACGAACTTAACAAGTGCATTTTTTGGCGCGGATAGTTTCAACCAGGACCTGTCCGGATGGAATACGAGTTCGGTTACGTTGATGGATCAGACATTTTTTGCAGCTGTTTCATTTGATCAAAATATAGGTAGTTGGGACGTAACGAGTCTAACCAGTGCACTTAGTATGTTTAGCGGGGTGTCCTTGAGTTTGGATAACTATGACGGATTGCTTCAGGGATGGGGTGCACAGGCGGTAAATTCCGGTGTTGTGTTTAATGGTGGAAACAGCTATTACTGTCAGGGATTAGCAGGAAGAACAAATTTAGCGGCGAATAATGGTTGGATCATTACCGATCTCGGACAGAGTTGCGCGGGTCAGGAATTTATCACGACCTGGAAAACCGACAACCCGGGAGCTTCAAATAGTACTTCGATTACCATTCCAACGACTGGCACCGGATATAACTATAGTGTGGATTGGGACAACGACGGAACCTTCGATGAAATTGGAATTACAGGTTCTGTAACCCATGATTTTGGAACGGCAGGAACCTATACGATTCGCATTTGTGGAGATTTTCCACGTATTTACTTCAATAATAGCGGTGATCGCCAAAAACTGTTGTCTGTAGACCAATGGGGAGGTATTGCCTGGACGTCAATGGAAAAAGCTTTTTACGGCTGCTCGAACCTGGATATTTTGGCAAGCGATGTGCCCGACTTGTCCAATGTAACGACCCTTTCCAACACGTTTGATGGCTGTACATCCTTAACCGGCGGTCTTTCCAACTGGGATCTCTCTTCGGTCTTCGACATAAGTTATATGTTCAGGGATTGCTCGGGATACAACGAAGACATCAGCAGTTGGGATGTATCAAATGTACTATTGACCATTGGTACCTTCCGTGGTTGCTCAGCATTCAACCAGGACATCTCTACCTGGAATACAGCCTCGATACTCTATATGATTGACATGTTCAAAGATGCCGTTTCCTTCGATCAGGATTTGGGTGCCTGGGATATAAGTACGCTTTCAAATGCGACAGATATGTTCGATGGTGTCACCTTGAGTACACCAAACTATGAAGGCTTGTTGATCGGATGGAGTGCTCAGACGGTGAACAATGGCGTTCCGTTCAGTGCAGGATTCAGCCAATACTGCGCTGCGCAACCGAATCATTACTATTTGGATGTGACAAAAAACTGGATTATTACAGACGGAGGAATGACCTGCGCTGGTGATGAATTTATCACGACCTGGAAAACAGACAACCCGGGAACGTCCAACAGCACGTCCATTACCATTCCAACAGACGGTGTTTCTACCTACAATTACCACGTCGATTGGAACAACGATGGAATTATTGATGAGCAAAACATCACAGGGAGTATTACCCACAATTTCGGAACGGCGGGTACCCACACCATTCGTATTGTGGGCGATTTCCCACGTATCTACTTCAACAATACCGGTGATCGCGAAAAACTGTTGTCCGTAGACCAATGGGGAAGTAATGCCTGGACGTCAATGGAAAAAGCTTTTTACGGCTGCTCGAATCTGGATATTTTGGCAAGCGATGCGCCCGACTTGTCCGGAGTAACCAATCTTTTAAGTGCATTTTACGGCTGTACATCTTTAACAGGAGGCCTTTCCAATTGGGATGTCTCTACGGTCGTCGCCTTGGTCTATACCTTAAGGGATTGCTCATCGTATAACGAGGATATTAGTGGGTGGGATGTTTCAAACGTGGCATTGGCTGATGGTACTTTCCGCGGCTGCTCAGCATTCAACCAGGACATTTCCGGATGGAATACAGGCTCGATACTCTACATGATTGAAATGTTTAAGGATGCTGTTTCCTTCGATCAGGATCTTGGTACCTGGGACGTAAGTACACTTTCAAATGCGACAGGTATGTTCGATGGTGTCACCTTGAGTACGCCAAACTATGAAGGCTTGTTGGTCGGATGGAGTGGTCAGACGGTGAACAATGGTGTTCCATTCAGTGCAGGATTCAGTCAATACTGTACGGCGCACCCTAATCACAATTACCTGGACGTGACAAAGAACTGGACCATCACCGACGGCGGAATGGCCTGTTTGGGAGATGAGTTCATCTTTACTGTGGTACCGGACAGTGCCGGGGCGGGAATCACCACGTTTACCATTCCAACCAACGGAACGGGGTACGATTACTATGTCGACTGGAACAACGACGGTGTGATGGACGAGTTCAACCTCACCGGAAACGTCACGCACGACTTTGGTGTCACCGGTCCGCAAACCATTCGCATTGTCGGTGATTTCCACAGAATTGATTTTAGTACACTGGGTTCGGAAAAACTAAAGCTAGTGGATGTAAGCCAATGGGGTTCGATGCAATGGTCGTCGTTCCGAAATGCTTTTTACGGTTGTGAGAACATGAATATTTCGGCTACGGATGCACCGGACTTGTCAGTGGTAACGGATTTTAAAGGTGTCTTCTTTGATTGTAAAGACTTCAACTCGGATATCAACCACTGGAATGTAAGCAACGTATGGAATTTTTACCAAACGTTCTATAACTGTGAGGCTTTCAATCAGCCGTTGAACAATTGGGATGTTTCCGGTGCCACTACCATGAGGCAGATGTTTGGCTATTGTGACGTGTTTAATCAACCACTGGGGAACTGGAATGTGTCGGGTGTAACGAACATGAGCGATATGTTCTACAACTGTTATGCATTTGATCAGAACCTGGATACCTGGAACACAGCTGCTCTTGGCAATACCAGTGGCCTATTCTATGGCTGTAACAGCTACAATCAACCGATGAACAACTGGGATGTTTCCAATGTGACGGATATGTCCAATATGTTTAGGAAATGCAACGTCTTCAACCAATCTCTTGATGCCTGGAATACGCAGAACGTAACGACCTTTAACGAGATGTTCGTTCAGGCATACGATTTCGATCAAAACCTCGGCGGATGGAACATTGGAAACCTTGCGACTGCGATTGGGATGTTCCAGGATGCCCACTTGTCTGTTGCTAATTATGACAGCCTGTTGATCGGCTGGTACAACCAACCGCATGCTTCTGCCATTCCATTTTCAGGGGGAAACAGTTACTTCTGTACGGCAGAACCAGAACGCGATTCTTTGATTAATGTGGATGGGTGGTTTATTGTCGACGAAGGGACCTACTGTGCCGGAGACGAGTTAATTACCACCTGGAAAACTGATAATGCAGGAACCTCCAACAGCACGTCGATTACCATTCCAACAGGAGGAACTTTCGGAGACTACGCGGTGGACTGGGACAATGACGGAGTTCTGGATCAATTCAATATTTCCGGTTCAGTAACACACGATTTCGGAACTGCCGGAACCTATACCATTCGTATCGTGGGTAATTTCCCGAACTTCCAATTCAACTATGGGGGAGATAAATTAAAATTGTTGGATATCGGGCAATGGGGAAGCAACCAATGGACCTCGTTTAACGATGCATTTTTCGGGTGTACGAATCTGACGGTTTCGGCAATCGATGTTCCGGATCTTTCGGGCGTTACATGGTTTGATCAGGCTTTCAGTTACTGTACGTCGTTCAATACTGATATCAGCAATTGGGACGTGAGCAACATAACAAGCATGTACGAAACGTTCCGCAGCTGCACATCGTTCAATCAGCCTTTAGACAACTGGGATGTTTCAAGTGTCGTTGACATGGAAGGAATGTTCTCGTTGTGTACATCGTTCAATCAGCCTTTGGGAAGCTGGGATGTGTCGAACGTGACGACTATGGACTACATGTTTGAAAGCAGTACCTCGTTCGATCAGGATTTGGGCAACTGGGAAGTGGCAAGTTTGATAACAGCCAATAGTATGTTTGATAATGTAACCTTGTCGGTTGCGAATTATGATAGTTTGCTGATAGGCTGGTATTCTAAATCCCACCAGTCATTTGTAGGTTTCTCTGGTGGAAACAGCCGATACTGTGTGGCAGAGCCGGAGCGCGATTCATTAATCAACGCAAATGGTTGGACCATCATCGATGCAGGAAAATTCTGCGTGAGCGATGCATTTATCACCACGTGGAAAACGAACAATACAGGTACGTCCAACAGTACTTCGATCACCATTCCAACAACCGGAACCGGGTACAATTATGATGTCGACTGGGACAACGATGGTGTGATCGATCAATTTGGTTTGACCGGAAGTGCAACGCACGATTACGGAGTTGCCGGTACGTACACCGTTGCGATCTATGGAGATTTCCCACGGATCTACTTCAACAACGGCGGTGATAAATTAAAATTAGTTGGGGTCAACCAATGGGGAATCATTCCGTGGACCTCGTTCAACAGCGCTTTCTACGGATGTGCGAACTTCAATATTTCAGCGACAGATGTTCCGGATTTGAGTGGGGTAACCGACGCATACCGCATGTTCCGTGCATGTACGACAATGAACGCCAACCTCAACGCCTGGGACGTGAGTACGATCACCACTATGGAGGGAATGTTCCAAAACGCAGAATCTTACAATCAGGACATGACCAGTTGGGATGTGTCCAACGTGACGAATATGACCGATATGTTCCGTGCGGCGATTGTTTTCAATGGCGATGTAAGCACATGGAATACAGCGAACGTGACTTTAATGGACCGAACCTTCCGATTTGCCTGGCAACTGGATCAGGATCTAAGCGGATGGAATACAGGGTCAGTAACATCCATGTTGAATATGTTTGAGGAAGCTGCCCAGTTCAATGCGGACATTTCCGGGTGGGATGTTTCGAACGTAACCAATATGTCACATATGTTCCGTCTTGCGATAAGCTTTGATCAAAACCTCGGAACATGGGACGTGACAAGTCTTACCAATGCTTCAAATATGTTTGCTTACGTTACGCTGTCAACAACCAATTACGATGCCCTGCTGATCGGTTGGAATGGGCAGGCGTTACAATCTGGCGTTTCTTTCCACGGAGGAAATAGTATGTACTGTGCCGGAGAGGATGCGCGTACAAACATGATTGCCAGTGATTCCTGGAGCATTATCGATGCAGGCATTGACGACAATATAGCGCCTACTCCAGATGTAGCTGTGCTGGCCGATGTTAATGCAACATGTCAGGTAACAAGCTTAATAGCTCCAACGGCAACCGATAATTGTGCAAGTACGGTAACCGTGTCGCACAATGCGACACTTCCGATTACGTTCGAAGGAACTACAGTGGTCACCTGGACGTATGACGATGGTCGCGGAAACACTTCAACGCAGACACAAAATATAGTGATTGACGACATCACCGCGCCGGTTCCTGATGTTGCGAACTTGTCAGATATCAACGCAGCGTGCGATGTAACGTCGCTCACAGCACCAAGCGCTACGGATGAATGTGTCGCAGCTGTAACAGTAACAAATGATGCGGTATTCCCAATTACGGAAGGAACAACGGTAGTCACCTGGACGTATGACGATGGTCACGGCAATACGACGACCCAAACCCAAAATGTGATTGTAGACGACATCACTGCTCCTGTTCCGGACGCTGCAACCCTTTCGGATGTAACAGCAACATGTGACGTGACCTCATTGACCCCACCAACAGCCACGGATGAGTGTGCAACGCTGGTGACGGTTACCAATGATGCGGTATTCCCGATCACGGAAGGAACGACGGTTGTGACCTGGACCTACGATGATGGTCACGGCAACACGACGACGCAGACGCAGAATGTCATTGTGGACGATAT
>JBNKYR010000156.1:0-9454 GCA_050300995.1 Crocinitomicaceae bacterium
CAGTGGTGTCGCCACAAAAAGGATACTGTCACCGAAACAAACATCTACATAACCGGTATCCGCCGGGTTCAATGCATCCGGTCCAACGCCGTTGACATATGCTTCAATGTGCGGTTCAAATGGCTGCGCCTGGTTACCGCACTGTGCATTCGCAATCCAACCTGTGCCTTCGATGGCACCATCAGAAATGAACACTACAGTAAGACACCCGCTTGGGTTATTCCAACTTGCCGTATAACCAAATCCGTTCGGATTAGTCACAGAGTTATGAACCCCGAGCAAAGGAGCACTGGTATTCGGTCCGTCGTACACGTAAATAGAATCCGAACCATCTACATCAAATTCGAAGCCTGCGTTGATCCCGAAAGTCAGGGTCATTTTCGTCCCCAGGTTGAGATCGGGACAAAAAACAGTAGTATCATTGAAATTCGCCGAATAATTTGCTCCGGAGCCGCCGTCATCGAAAAAGTTATTCCCTGCTACACCAAAGGTGTTACAATCTGCCGGGTTTGTTTCCAAATATCCGACGTCTCCCATGATCACGTTCTGTGCATTCGCCACAAAACCGGTCATTAAAAATGAAACAAGCGTTCCGATATAGAAAAAATGCTGTCTTTTCATGGCTATTTCTTATTCATTTCGTAGTTCAACACCCATTTCGATTTCATCACCAGCAAACGATCCTGACCTTCTACAAGGAAGTATTGATTCTGATCTGCAATCTCCAGTCCCAACTCAATAAAATTCGGATGCTCACCGGCAACCGAAATCGTTGGAAGATCTACCTCCTTACCTTTCGGGCGATCCGCAAAGTAAATGGCGTTATCGAGGGCATACAACACCATCTTGTAATCCTCCGGATTTTCCGACTTCATTTTTACGATTTCTGCCTCGGAATAACGCGACAATAATCTGGAATCTACCTGCTGAGCCTCCACCTGAGTAGAAAAGAGGAGGAACAGCACAAATGCAGAAGCTAGTTTCATAATTCGATGTTTAAGTTCTTTCAAATAAAAAGATGCAACTTTTGAGAAATAAGTTGCATCAGGTGTTCAATATTTATTGAAACCCTTCGAAGATAGTAATAAAAATTAACAAATCGGGGCCGCAACCGTTTCAGGTCTGCAGGGGCTTTCTGGTAGTCATTGATGATTCGACTTTCCTTCCGCTAAACGATCCCCGCAATTGTGTATAAATAGTTCGTTTTTGCGGATAACCTTCTCCCAAATCTTCCTCTTGTTCACAGAATAAAACCTAGTTTTGCTCGTCGAGATTTTTGAACTAAACACCGATTATGGAAACCCCAGAATTAGAGAAAATTGCTTCCCAGGTCAGAAGAGATGTTGTACGAATGGTTGCTGCCGTCAGCTCCGGCCACCCAGGTGGCTCGTTGGGCTGCGCCGACTTTATGACCGCGCTGTATTTCGATATACTTAAACATGATCCTGCCAATTTTACCATGGACGGAATCAATGAAGACATTTTTTTCCTGTCTAACGGACACATTTCTCCGGTATGGTATTCGGTGCTTGCACGATCCGGTTATTTCCCGGTAAGTGAGCTGGCAACTTTCCGTAAGATCTCCACACGTCTGCAAGGACATCCGTCTACAGATAAAAAACTTCCGGGTGTTCGGATGGCTTCCGGTTCACTGGGCCAGGGACTTTCCTGTGCACTTGGTGCTGCTGAGACCAAAAAATTGAACGGAGACAAAGCATTGGTGTACTCATTGCACGGAGATGGCGAATTGCAGGAAGGGCAGATCTGGGAAGCGGCAATGTATGCCGCTGCCAAACATGTGGACAACATCATCGCGACCATTGATTATAACGGTCGACAGATCGACGGTGACGTAGACGATGTGCTTTCCCTGGGGAACCTGACGCAAAAATGGCAGGCTTTTGGATGGGAAGTGCTCCACATGGACGGTCATAATATGGAGGATATCAAGTCCACCATGGCAAAAGCAAAATCCATGACCGGTAACGGAAAGCCTATCGTTATCGTTATGAAGACAGAAATGGGACAAGGTGTTGATTATATGATGGGGACGCACAAGTGGCATGGAAATGCTCCGAATGCAGAACAACTGGCATCGGCCCTTTCACAATTGGAAGAAACGATCGGAGATTACTAATTGAGGCTGATTTTTACCATAGCGTTCTTTTTCACCTGCTCACTTTCCTTTGGACAGGAGCAGTTAACACGCATTCTCTTTATCCTGGATGCCTCAAACAGTATGAACGCTCATTGGGGTGGAAAAACAAGAATTGAAACGGCCAAAGAACTGCTTTCCAAAACCGTTGACGACCTTCAGGGAGTCCCGAATCTGGAAATTGGACTGAGAGTATACGGGCACCAATCCCCGATTACTGCCACTTATCAGGATTGTAACGACACCAAGCTGGAAGTTCCTTTCGGCCCTAACAATCATACCCGGATCAAATCAAGGATCAAGTCCATTTATGCCAAAGGAACGACCCCGATTGCACGGTCACTGGAAGCGGCAGCAGGAGATTTCCCGGACAATACCAGCCGAAATGTTATCATCCTTATCACAGATGGATTGGAAGCATGTGACAATGACCCGTGCGTGATCGCACAGAAGCTGAAGGATAAAGGTGTAAAAGTGACTCCCTTCGTGATCGGCCTTGGGATGGATCTCTCCTATCTGGAGAAATTCAACTGTATCGGAACATACGCAGATGCCGAAACGCCTGAATCTTTTACGCTTGTACTGGAAAACATCGTCGCAAAAGCTCTCCTGAACACGAGCGTGCAGATCAATCTCAACGACATCAACGGAAAACCTTCGGAAACGGATGTGACCATGTTCCTTTACGAAGCCGGAACGACCAATTTGAAGTATACGTATACGCATACGATCAACAAGTACGGCAATCCGGATACACTGATCCTCGATCCGAAGATCAAATATGATCTCGTGGTGAATACCACACCGAAAGTCGGAAAGAAAAACATCACTATTGAGAAAAACAAGCACAACATCATTGTTGTAGATGCTCCTCAAGGCTACATTGAAACACGTTTTCTGAATGCCGCGCGTCCGTATCAGATTGAAACGCGGATTTCCAAACAAGGTGATCCAACGACATTGAACACACATAAAGTCGGAATCTCGGATAAGTACATTGTGGGAACCTACGATGTGGAAATATTGACCCTCCCAAGAATTTACGCAACCGTGAATGTTGAACAAAGCGCTACAGCCTACATCGACATCCGTGCCCCTGGATTTCTGAAATACACGACAGCTCATGCCATCGTGGGACAAATATTTACGGAAAACAGTAACGGCACCTGGGATTGGGTCTGCAATCTTGATGGTAGCGTGCGTTCGGATGAATGGCAACTCCAACCGGGATTGTACCGGATCGTTTACCGACCTGTACATCTCAAGTCGTCGTCGTATACGCTTGAAAAGGACTTCAGAATAAACTCTAATAAAACGGTAACCATAAAGTTATGATTGATACGAACCCTATAGAAGTGCTCGGATCGAAAGATACAAGATCCGGATTTGGCGAAGGCCTGCTGGAAATCGGAAGAAAAAATAAAGACGTTGTTGCACTGTGTGCGGATCTCACAGGCTCGCTGAAAATGAACGCTTTCGAGAATGAGTTTCCCGAGCGTTTTTTCCAGGTTGGAATTGCCGAAGCGAATATGATGGGAATGGCTGCAGGAATGACCATTGGAGGTAAAATTCCGTATACCGGAACATTTGCCAACTTCTCTACCGGACGTGTTTACGACCAGATTCGTCAATCCATTGCCTACTCCCGAAAAAACGTAAAGATCTGCGCGTCTCATGCCGGGTTAACCTTGGGTGAAGATGGGGCCACGCATCAAATTCTGGAAGACATCGGAATGATGAAAATGCTTCCGAACATGACAGTTATCGTACCAGCGGATTTCAACCAGACAAAACAGGCGACGATTGCCATCGCTGATCATGATGGCCCTGTATACCTCCGTTTCGGAAGACCTTCCGTGCCAATCTTCGTGAAACCGGATGCCACATTCACCATCGGAAAAGCTGATCTGCTGATCGAAGGAAGTGATGTTACCATCATTGCATGTGGTCACCTCGTTTGGAAATCCATTGAAGCCGCACAGATCCTTGCCGAAAAAGGAATCTCAGCAGAGGTAATTAATATGCATACGATTAAACCTTTGGATGAGGAAGCGGTCTTACGCTCCGTAGCCAAAACAGGCTGTGTGGTAACCGCCGAAGAACACATGATCAACGGCGGACTTGGAGATTCGATCGCACAGGTGCTTACACGCAATCATCCGGCGCCTCAGGAATACGTTGGGGTAAATGATACATTCGGAGAAAGCGGCACACCTGCTGAATTGATGACCAAGTACGGAATCGACACTCCTGATGTGGTAAAGGCTGCAGAGAAAGTACTTCAACGAAAATAATCTATGCAACGACACCCCGAAGACGATACGATCATTGAATTGTTTCATCGGGGAGGGCGTGACGCGCATCAGGCATTTACGCAACTAACCGCCAAATACGGTGACGTTCTGTATCGGCAGATCCGAAGTGTTGTCCGGAATCATGAATTCACCAACGACATTCTTCAAAATGTCATGATCAAGGTGTATCAAAACCTGATCAATTTCAAGGGTGAATCGGCATTGTATACCTGGATGTACCGCATCGCAAGGAATGAAACACTGAACTTTCTTGAAAAAGAGAAGAGACGATCAGGAATTGACCTGGACGCCCCTGTGCTGGAAATTCTGGCAGGACATCACCTGCTTGACCAGATCACCGACGAACGTATTTCAGAACTTCTGATGCAAGCGATCAATTCGTTGCCGGAAAAACAAGCCGTCGTTTTTCAGTTGAAGTACTTCGAGGAAATGAAATACAGTGATATGTCGCGGCAACTGAAGACCAGTGAGGGAGCACTGAAAGCCAGCTTTCATCATGCGCGACAGAAAATTGAAGAATTTGTTCTGCGCAAATTAAACCTTTGACACCCCTGATCATCTAATGAGCAATGGAAACACCAAAAGAACTTTTTGATCACCTGAAAGCGCGACCGGTAGAAACCCCGGATGCATCCTATTTCGAGGCTCTTGCTCAAGCGGTCATCGAACAGGAAAAGCCCCGGGTAATTCCATTGTACAAACGTCCGATTGTATGGATGACTGCCGCTGCTGCAGCCATTGCACTACTTGTGATCTTTCGGCCTGCAGATGCACCTGTGGAGGAAAATGTATTGCTCGCGTTGAATGAAATTTCGCATGAAGATGTTTTCAATTATGTAGACGAACACATTGACGAGTTTGAGATCGAAATGCTGGCAGAGGCCATTCCATCTGAAAATATTGAACCCGTTTCATTGACAACACCAGAACCTGTAGCAACACCGGTGGAAACGGTTCCTGAGACCACACTTGATTTCGATGAGATCAACAAGGACGATATCCTCGATTATCTCGAAAGCGAAGGACTCGATGTCTATGAACTGGACGATACCGAACTTTTTTAAATCAACAAAAATGAAAAAATTCAATTTGCTCTTTGTTATGATCGCCCTGATGGGTTCTGCCGTTCTCGCGCAACCGGGCGGAGGGCGTCCTAAAAAGCAAAAAGTAGAGGAACTCAAAATTGCGTTCATTACAACCGAACTGAACCTGACTTCGGAGGAAGCCCAAAAATTCTGGCCGGTATACAATGAAATGACTGCCAGGATCAAGCAGGAAAAGCGCAAACAGCGAGAGATCACCACCGACTTGCAAGCTAATGCAGAAAGCTATTCAGAAGCCGATTATCAAAAGAAAAGCGAAGCGTATTTGGAGAGCGGCGTAAAGGAAGCACAGATTAAAAAGGACTACCACGGGAAAATTGCTGCGATCGTCGGATACAAAAAAGCGACAAAACTCCTAAGTTTGGAACAACGATTCAAGCGTGAATTGCTGAATCGCCTGAACAATGGACAGGGGGGGAATCCCGGAGGACCGGGTCGCTCTCCTGAGCCGGGAGATGATGACTAAATGAACGCAGAAGAACGCTTTCTTTCTCTACAGGGGCAAACCAGTCCCTTTCCTTTTCTGATCGATGTCGACAAAGCAGAAGGTATTTACTTCTACGACAAGAACGGAAAAGCCTATATGGACATGATCGCCGGAGTGGCTGTGAACAACATCGGCCACCGACATCCGAAGGTCATTGAAGCCATCCGAAAACAATTGGACAGACACCTGCACGTAATGGTCTACGGTGAGTTTATTCAGGATGCTCAGCTTTCAATGGCCGAGCGACTCACCTCCATGCTCCCGTCTACGTTGAATTCCGTTTATACCGTCAATTCGGGTACCGAAGCCAACGAAGCCGCACTGAAACTTGCCAAACGTGTCACAGGACGCATGGAACTGATTGCATTCAAAGGATCGTATCACGGAAGTACGCATGGCTCGATGAGTGTTTCTGCCAATGAAGTCAAGAAAACAGCATTTCGTCCGCTCTTACCGGATGTTCGCTTCCTGGCCTTCAATGCAATTGATGAACTGGAGGCCATTACCGAAAAAACAGCCGGTGTGATCATCGAAACGGTTCAGGGTGACGCGGGAGTACGTGTACCGGACACCACCTTCATGAAAGCGCTGCGTCAAAAATGTACGGAAACTGGCGCACTGCTCATTTTTGATGAAATTCAGTGTGGTATCGGCCGAACCGGCCGCTTGTTTGCCTTCGAACATTTTGACGTGGTACCTGATGTCCTGACACTTGGAAAAGCACTTGGTGGTGGAATGCCGATCGGTGCATTGGTCGCATCACACGAACACCTTCAACAGTTTACACACGATCCAATGCTCGGACACATCACAACGTTCGGTGGACACCCGGTAATTTGTGCAGCAGCCGACGCATGTCTGGACGTAATGCAGAACGAAATCGACTTTACCGAAGTCGAACGCTTGGGAGTATTGCTGGAAGAGCTTCTCTCCTCCATTTCGGAAATCAAAGAGATTCGCAGGATCGGCATGATGTTCGCCTTTGATATGACCTCTGAGGAACAGGTTTCCGAAGTGGTACAAAAATGCCTCGAAAAAGGCCTGCTCAGTTTTTGGTTCCTGTCCCACCCGTACAGCTTCCGCTTGTCTCCTCCGTTGAATATCAGCGAACAGGAAATCCGTAAAGCCGCCGAAATCATTCGAAAGGCAGTAGAAGAAACGCGTAGATAGCATTTTTTGCTTTTCCCGGTAATTTGGGTATTTTTAGCGCTCTTTACTATTGCCTACCACTATGAGACTGAAATGTTTACCCCTGATCTTTCCGGTTATTGCGAGCCTTTTGATCGCCTCTTGTAAGAAAGAAGGTTGCGATGATCCCACTGCGCTGAATTACAGCAGCGAAGCAAATACCAATAACGGCACCTGTATTTATGAAGGAAGCGTGGTATTCTGGTACAATGACAGTACATCCATTCATTTGAATGATAGCAGCATTACAGAACTGACTTTCTACATCGACAGTCAGCCGGTGGGATATCAATTGTCAACCACCTACGCGTACGGACAGCCGGAATGCGGACAGGGAATCTCACACCGGAAAAGCATGAAGGAAACTTCTGCAAGCTATTACTATTACGTACACGATCAGAATGGAATGGACGTATGGAGCGGAACTCTGACGCTTGTCGGAGGATATTGTAATCCTCTCAAACTGGAGTACTGAAGTTAGCGGAGGACAACCCAGCGTGTATTCACTATCTTCTCTTGCATCACTACCCGAATCTCGTAGACTCCCGGATCAAGGCTAAGTGCATCCAAAGTGTATTCGGCCGGATAGCCATCGGAAACAAACTGATCCATCAGGATCAATGCCCCCTCTTCACTGTACAACTGAATTTCCATTTCCTGAGAAAGTCCACCATAGATCAACAAGGTTGATGACTCAGAAGTAGGATTCGGATAAATCTCTACCCGTTCATCAACACCGTCACAGCCTACCGCAATTGTTTCTGTTATAGTATAATCGCCATCAAGATCAACCTGCTTCAAACGGTAATACCCCATACCTGCAATCGGCTCATGATCGGTGAACAGGTAATGATGTTCCTCCGAGGTAGTTCCCTGACCCGGGATCACACCAATCGTTTCAAAACTACCTGCATCGCGTGAACGCTGCACTTCGAAATAATCGTTATTCAACTCGGAAGCAGTACCCCACGCCAGCACAACTTCCTCTCCGGTACAATTGCCGTGGAAGGCTGTCATTTCAATTGGCAACGGAATGATCGCCCCCTGAATATCGAGATCAAAAATGCAATCATTTCCGGCATACCCGTCAATAGTGATATAATAGGTCGTATTCGCAGGAAGAATCAGTGGCCCCCAAATGATGTCGTTGATATTTCCATAATTGGCACAGAAGACATTTGTATAATTCGCCGTATCGCAAGGTGCGCCGTTAATCTCGTTAATCGACACCTGAATACCATTGTTGGATGGAGAACAAACTGTATTCAGGAATGATACCGTCACCTCCCCTCCCAGGGAATCCGTCGTGAAATAATACCAAACCGTGTTCTCCAAAGTTGGGTTTCCACATGGGAAAAGCGGATCAATTCCCGGTGAAGTGGTCGCATTACTGGTCTGGCTGATCGTGGTTGAACCAATCCCAACTGGCGTTGCATTTGAGCAATAGTCGTTGCAGTTCGGCCAGGCTGACGAAGTCGTAATCAGCGTGTCATTCTCCCAAATATGATCATAGAGACCGTTCGGGTTAGCACACCAGGCCGTGATCGTACTACCGTTGGACGGGATCGTGATATTCGGAATTGAGATCGTTTGGCTTTCTCCGAATGCAATACTGAGTCCGGTAAAAGTTTGCGTCACCACTGCTCCACCATCAATCACATAGCTGATATCAATGGAAGTGATCGTGTCCGATATTTCACACAGGCGATCGTTGTTAAAGATGGTCACGTCCAGGAAATATTGACTTCCGTAGCATCCGTCAATAAACAGTACTTCTGCGTCAATTGGCGTATCGGTAATGTGGAAATTGTCAAAGGCGAAATAGTGGTAACCGGTGTAGTTTGGTTCACTGTAATACGGTCTTCCGTAGATTCTGAATTTCACACACCCCTGACCTGCCAGAGCACACAGTGGAATTTCAACGGTCGTCCATTCATCCACCGGAGTTGTCGGATTGTTTCTCCACCAACTTGTTGTATTGTACCAATAGGGATCTGCAGAGCTTCCAAGCTGGATCCAGGTCACACCTCCGTTCAGCGTGTATTCCACATGGAAATAGTCCGAATTATGCAGCTGGTACTTGATGTCAAACAACATTTTTGGATTCGTGACCCCGGAGAAATCAAATACCGGACTTTCTACCCAAATGTAATCGCCCTGGTTCGAAGCGGTTGTTTGTACGTACCAGGAGTCTCCATATCCCTGC
>JBNKYR010000157.1:0-9404 GCA_050300995.1 Crocinitomicaceae bacterium
AACATTATACGATGGTCGACCGGAAATACTACGACTACGTCGTGGAGGGGATGCGACGCGTGGTTTGGGAAGCAGGAGGTACGGCACGACTGGCGCGTATCGACGGTATCACCGTGTGCGGAAAGACCGGTACCGTGGAGAACTACATCGGTAGTGTGAAACAGAAGAATCACTCAGTGTTCATCGCTTTTGCGCCGATGGACAATCCGAAGATCGCCGTTTCGGTCTTCATTGAAAATACCGGCGGGGGTGGAGGAACCTGGGCCGCACCAACAGCCAGCCTGATGATTGAAAAATACATCAACGGTGAAGTGAAGGACAAAGAAAAAGAGAAGCGCATCCTTGAAGCCGAATTATCCATAACCACGCGATGAGGCAGAATCAATCAATTACAGGAAGCCTCGACTGGCCGCTCTTCATTGCGGTGATCCTCATGATGATCATGGGACTCTCTACCGTGTATTCGGTGGCCTACGATGCGGATCATCCAAGCCTGTTCGACTTCTCGCAGAAATATGGAAAACAGGTGATCTGGCTGTGTGTTTCGCTCTTCCTCGGATTGCTCGTCTTCCTGATCGACTCGGATATCTACCGGAAGTTTGCCCTGCCGATATATCTTTCCGTCCTTGCCTTGCTGGTCATTGTATTGTTCATGCCGGCCGTCAATGGAGCACACGCCTGGCTCGGTATCGGAAGCATGGGGATTCAGCCCGCTGAGTTTGCCAAGATCGGAACCGCCATTCTACTGGCGCGCTACCTGGGATCTACCAATCTTAACAACCAGAGTAAGCAGACCGTTCTGATCGCCAACGCCATTATCCTGGTTCCGATGACCCTCATCATCCTGCAACCCGATGCCGGAACAGTGGTGGTGTTTACTTCTTTCCTTTTTGTGCTTTACCGCGAAGGAGTCTCCTACGACCCAATCCTCCTTTGGATCCTTCGCATGATCATCCCCGGTCGTTGGTTCCGTTTCCAGCAAACCTGGCTGGGCAGTCACTTCATTCCGATCTTCTTCGTGGTCATCTTCCTGAGCGTGGTAACCCTGCTCCTGAGCAATACCACCATTGAGCTCGACATGTTTCCCGGACAACCGATCCCCGGGTACTACGGCCTGTTGTTTTTCATCGCTGTAGTGTGCCTTGTCGCCTGGATCTTCATGCGACTGATCTTCGCCAAACGCGACCGCAAACGCGCCGCTACCATTGCCATCATCGGCTTTATCCTGGCGGCCGGACTGACCAAAGCCGTCGACTACTCCTTCGAAAAGCTGGCCGACCACCAGAAAGAACGAATTGAACTCGTGCTCGGACTCCGTGAAGACCCGGACGGAGACGATTACAACCGGAACCGTGCCATGGCTGCCGTTGGCTCAGGCGGACTGTTCGGAAAAGGATACCGTAAGGCTTCCGTGTCGAGTGTGCGCACCAACCACGTCCCCGAAAGTGAAACCGATTTTATCTTCTGTCCCTACGCCGAAGAATGGGGCTTTGCCGGAACACTGTTCCTGGTGATCCTCTATGTGTTCGTACTCCTGCGCATCATTGTGATCGCCGAACGACAGAAAGCCACCTTCAACCGGATCTATGCCTACGCCGTGGCCATGATCCTCTTCTATCACTTTGCGATCAACATCGGGATGAGTATAGAATTTGCACCGGTCATCGGAATTCCGCTACCCTTTTTCAGCTACGGAGGATCTTCCATGATGTCCTTTTCCATCATGATGTTCATCCTGCTAAAGCTTGACAGCCAGCGCAAAGACGTATTGAATTGATTTATGAAACTTTAACGCTCCCGGAGAAACGGATTGGAGTGATTTGGCGTAATCTCGTGTAGCATTTTCTTAGTACATTTACAGCAGGATCAACCATGGAACAGCAAAAGAAAACCAATACACCTAAAAAGGAGCGTCTGAGATTCAAGAAAAAGACGCGCAACTTCCTGACCGTTTTGTTATGGTTGGGTATGCTTTCTCCGGTACTTTTTCTCTTTGTACTTGTTTATTCGCAGCCTGAAGATGAACTCCCTTCTGTGGAAACACTGGAGAACCCGCCGGAATTGCTTGCTTCCATTGTGTATGCCGATGACGGAAAAACCGAATTGGGACGCTACTGGAGCGTGAACCGTACCACCGTCGCTTACAAAGATATTTCCCCTTATGTGCTGGATGCCCTGATCTCGACCGAGGACGAACGTTTCCTGGAACATCCCGGTGTTGACTTCAAAGCCCTGGGTCGTGCAGTCGCCAACATGGGAGAGGCCGGTGGAGGTTCCACCATCACCCAGCAGCTGGCCAAACAACTTTTTACCTTACAGGAACGCGAACTTGAAGCGCAATTACGGCTCGAAGGAAAAGACATTCCCGCTGGCCCTACCGGCATCCGACGGCGAATCGGAGAAAAGGTGAAGGAAAACATCATTGCCGTTCGTCTTGAAGAACGCTATACGAAAGAGGAGATCATTACAATGTACCTCAATCAGTTCGACTTCCTGTACAACGCCGTGGGAATTGAGAACGCTGCAAAGGTCTACTTCAACAAGAAACCATCGGAACTCACTAAGCTGGAGGCAGCCACGCTTGTAGGAATGTGTAAGAATCCTTCGCTTTACAACCCTTACACCTATTTGATCAAAGATTACCGTCCGACAGCCGCCAAAAAGTTTGGTGTGGCACTGAACCAGGTAACCAATGCTCAGATCCGGGAATTGCGTGAAGCAGACAGCCTTCGGATCATCAACCGCCGAAACCAGGTGTTGATGCAATGGCTGCGCAACAGTCCGGAAGGAAAACACGAAAACAAAGCGCTGAAGAACTTTCTGACGCAAGCCGAAGTAGACAGCCTCAAGCTGAAACCAATTGCGGTCGATTACCAGGTGGTGGATCACAAGGAAGGATTGGCACCTTATTTCCGTGAATCGCTGCGCGCTGAGATCACGGATATGTTCAAACAGAAAGACAAGGACGGTAATTACGTGTACCACAAAAAGGACGGACAGCCGTACAACGTCTACAAGGATGGTCTGCGCATCTACACTACGATCAACGTTTCCATGCAGGAGTATGCAGAGGCAGCACTGGCCCGACACCTGCGTGAAGATCTTCAACACGAATTTGACAAGAACAACGCGAAAGTAAAACGCTTTCCTTTTGCCGACGACCACGATCTGAAAGATGACCAGATCGATCGCATGATGTCGCGTGCCCGGAAAAACTCCGATCGCTACAAGATACTTGCAAAATCCGGGGTTTCCGAAAATGAGATCGAACGTAATTTTGACTTGCCGGTACCTATGCGCGTTTTCTCCTGGAAAGGAGAGATCGACACCTTGCTTTCTCCGAACGACTCCATTCGTTACTACAAAGGATTGCTCCGCGCCGGATTGCTTTCCATCGAACCGGGAACCGGCTTCGTGAAAGCCTGGGTCGGTGGACCGGACTTCAAGCATTTCGCCTTTGACCACGTGAAGCAAAGTAAACGGCAGGTTGGTTCAACCATCAAGCCTTTTGTGTATTCAACAGCCATGCTGATGGGCGTGGTAAAGCCGTGTACCAAATTCGAGGACATGCCATACTGCGTCGACCTGATCGGCGAAGGTGGGAAGCTGAACGGAAAGTGGTGCCCAAGCGGGGACATCCCCGTTGGAAAGACCGTTGAATGGGCACTTGCCAACTCCAACAACCCGGGAACGGTAGCCGTAATGTCGAAAATGGGTGGTTATGCCGGACCAAAAACGATCTCAAAGATCCTGCGCAGTATGAACATCAACCTTCGTCCGGAAGACGAAGTGCCTTCCATGTGTCTCGGTATTATGGATATGTCGCTCTACGAAATGGTGGGCGCGCAGGCCATGTTCGTGAACCAGGGAATTTACGTACAGCCAACGATGATCCTCCGAATCGAGGACCGGAACGGCAACGTGATCTACCAGGCCGAACCATATACGAAAGAAGTGCTTAACTCCAGCGTGGCATTCCGCACCCTGGAAATGATGAAGGGCGTGGTACAATACGGTACCGGTGCTTCACTCCGCGGAAACTGGACCAAGTGGGGAGGAATGACCGCGCCAATGGCCGGTAAAACGGGAACCACCCAGCGAAACTCTGACGGTTGGTTCATGGGGCTGACGCCTGAACTGGTAACCGGTGTATGGGTCGGTGCAGAAGACCGGCATGTTCACTTCCGATCCATGACCTGGGGTCAGGGTGCGCGGATGGCATTGCCGATCTACGGATATTACATGCAACAGATTTATAAGGATAAGAAACTGAAACTCTCCACCGATGATTTCGAAATACCGATCGGCTACGAACCGGAAATGTTCGAATGCGATCCTTCGGAACAGCAGAACGGCGGAGATATTTTCGGGATCGGAGGAATTTAAATACGTATGAATAAAGTTGTCAATAATGTAGAGGAGGCCCTCGAAGGGCTGGAAAGTAACATGACGGTCATGCTCGGAGGATTCGGGCTTTGCGGAATCCCGGAGAATTCGATCAATCACATGGTGAAAATGGGAATTACGGGGTTGACCTGCATCTCGAACAACGCCGGTGTGGATGATTTCGGACTCGGACTCCTTTTGCAGAAACGACAGATCCGTAAGATGGTGAGTTCCTACGTGGGAGAAAATGACGAGTTCGAACGACAAATGCTTTCCGGTGAACTGGAAGTGGATCTCATTCCACAGGGCTCACTCGCAGAACGATGTCGTGCAGGAGGTGCCGGCATTCCGGCCTTCTTTACACCGGCTGGTTTTGGAACCGAAGTAGCGGAAGGCAAGGAAGTTCGCATGTTCAACGGGAAACCACACATCCTCGAGTCTGCACTTACTGCCGACTTTGCCATCGTGAAAGCATGGAAAGGCGATACCGAGGGAAATCTCGTTTACAAAGCCACCGCACGAAACTTCAACCCGATGATGGCCATGGCTGGCAAGATCACCATTGCTGAAGTGGAAGAGTTGGTACCTGCAGGGGAACTGGATCCGAACTTTATTCACACACCGGGAATTTTCGTACAGCGGATCTTCCAGGGCGAAGTCTTTGAAAAACGCATTGAGCAGCGCACGGTTCGTCCGCGTCCGTAACACGGAATGAAAAGCGCCTCTTCAGATAGCATAACGAAAGGAGTCCGGGTACTCCTTTTTTCGTTTCTGTTCATCTACATTTTGTTGCGGATCATCTTCGTGGACACCCTCCATGATGAGGTCGCAACGTACATGTTCTACTTTTACCAGGGAGATTTCATCGGCGAACACATTCAGTGGGACGCCAACAACCACCTGCTGAACTCCGCCATCGGGCATGTACTGTACAAACTCTTCGGCGACCATTTTGCCATCCTGCGTCTTCCCAACTTACTGGCCTTTGTTCTCTACTTCTGGGCCACCGTCCGCCTGACAGAGCTCCTTTCCGATAAATGGCTGAAGATCTCCGGACTGATCGCACTGAACAGCATTCCTTTCATGATGGAGTACTTCGGTAATGCCCGGGGCTACGGACTTTCGCTTGGCTTTTTTGCCTGGGCACTCGTGTATGCGTACAAGTACTTTCAGGCATATTCATTGCAGTCGCTCATCATCGCCTACCTGTTTCTGCTTCTGGCGGTTTCCGCAAACCTCACCATGATCATCACCTCGGGCATGATGGCCGCATGCTTTTTCCTGTACCCACTCCTGAACAAACCTGCCGGACGGAGTGCCTGGAAAGAACTGCTGGTCCATGCCGCTTTCGGATTAGCGCTCATCCCATTTTTTCTCTACGGGCTGGCGCTGAAGGAAGCTGGTGCGCTTTACTATGGAAGCCTCGACGGCATCTGGGATGTGACCGGAAAAACACTGAGCAGGTACGCACTGTTCTACGATGCGGACTGGCTGCGCTTTGCATGGTTGGGGCTGTTTGCGCTTATGCTGATCGGTGGGATTCTCTGGCTGCGCAAGACCGCCTTCCGCGAATGGTTGAAGCAGCCCGTAGTCCTCTATGCACTCTTATTTTTCGGAAACCTGATTGCGGCCGTAGGAATGGCAAAACTGATGGAGGTGAACTATCCGGAAGACCGTACAGCGATGTACCTCATCCCACTCTTCCTGCTGATCGTGCTGCACCTGATGGATCATTTTGTACGCCTGCGACCATTGCAAATACTTTTCCTGTATTTCCCGGTAACATTTGTTCTGCATATGAGCCTCTCTACCTCGGTCTTCTCTCCTGATGATCGTCTCGATCCTGAATTCTATGCAGCGGTCAAAAAAGAGATCGGTCCGGAGAATTCGATCATGATCTACCACATCATGAACTGGAACTGGCCCTACCATGAATCTCACTCGGACACAAAAGCCAGCGTGGCCCTGTTCGACAATCCGAACACAACCCTGGCGGACATTCTCGTGACCAAAACGACTGTCCACACCAACCCTGACATTCCGAAACTCTACGACACTATTGCCTATCATCCGCCATCGACGTACATCGCCTTCAAGCGCAAGGAACCGGTGAAACGAATTCCGCTGGACACACTCACGGGGAATCCTGCAACAGGCAACCTCGAATACGCCGGCATCTGCGAATTTTCCCTGGAACCGTACGTGGGGAAGGATCTCCTGCTGGATGTAAGTGGCCGCTTGAAAACCGTAGCGCCACAAAACAAGATCCAACTCGTGGTGCAAACCTTCCTTGAAGACGGTTCACAGGCACGCTACCTCTACTATTCTTTCGAGACCACCTACCAGGGACAGCTCATTGATGACAACTTCCTGCATCATTTCATTGTGGAGGGTGTAGAGCCGAACGAAAAGCAAATAAAAGTTTATCTTTGGAACAGGGCGCTTCACCTCATGGAAGTAGGCGCTTCGAAGTGTACGATTTTCGAACTAAAATCTCCTGAACATGGGACTTGATAAAACGGGCATCGCGCGTAGAATTGCGCAGGAACTGAGAGACGGATGGTATGTGAATCTCGGCATCGGTATTCCGACACTGGTTGCGAATTACATTCCGGAAGGCATTGAAGTCGAATTCCAATCGGAAAACGGCATTCTCGGTATGGGACCTTTCCCGTTCGAAGGAGAAGAAGACCCTGACCTGATCAATGCAGGGAAGCAAACCATTACTGCCCGAAAAGGAGCCGTATTCTTTGATTCGGCAACCTCTTTTGCGATGATCCGGGGACAACACGTTCAACTCACGGTTCTGGGTGCGATGGAAGTGGCACAAAACGGTGATATCGCCAACTGGAAAATTCCGGGTAAAATGGTGAAAGGAATGGGCGGCGCCATGGATCTTGTTGCCTCTGCCGACAACATCATTGTGGCGATGATGCACGCCAACAAAGCCGGTGAATCCAAATTGCTCAAAAAATGTACACTGCCGCTGACCGGCGTCGGGTGTGTGAAGAAAGTCGTGACCGACCTTGCAGTGCTGGAGATCAAAGACAATGCTTTCCACCTGGTGGAGCGTGCTCCGGGCGTAAGTGTTGAAGAGATCATTTCGAAAACCGAAGGAGATCTGGTTGTTCCGGACCACGTGCCGGAGATGCAACTCTGAAATTACCGGTAGAAGTTCATTTCATCCAGGTACCTGTACACCGGTTCGGTAAGCAGGTAACGTACGTCGTGTCCGTCTCGGATTGCCTGACGGATAAAGCTTGACGAGATCTTCATGACAGGAACATCGTTGCACATCACCACATTGGCATGTTTAAGCAATGCCGTGTCCGAAACCAACTCACGCATTTCCGCTTCCTCCTGAATGGTCATTGCCCTCGGGTAAACATAAAGTCGATGCTTTTCGAGAATTTCCTCGTAGTTCTTCCATTTATGAAAAGTACGGAGGTTATCCTCCCCCATGATCAGCGAGAAGGTCTTGTCCGGATATTTCTCCTTCAGATAGGCCAGGGTGTTCGACGTATAACTCGGCTTGGGCAGGCTGAATTCGATATCGCTGACGTACAGTTTGGAATTATCTTCCGTTCCTACACGCACGAGTGCCAGGCGGTGATAATCATCCAGAAGAGATTTCTTGTCTTTCAGCGGATTCTGGGGCGTTACCACCAGCCAAACCTGATCCAGATCGGTGTAATCCGCCATATAATTAGCGATGATCAGGTGACCAACGTGCACCGGGTTAAACGTACCGAAATACAATCCTACTTTCATTTTTCCTGCAAAAATTCCCGGACGATATCTTTAGCACGGACACAGGCCGTATCGAGATCATCGTTGAGAATGACCACGTCAAATTTTGATGCGAAGGACAGTTCTTTTCTTGCCTTTTCCATCCGTTGCCGGATCTTATCTTCCGTCTCTGTACTTCTTCCCCGAAGGCGTTTTTCCAGTTCCTCGTAACTCGGAGGTTGCACAAAAACCGCCAGGGCCTTTTCCCCGAATTGCTTCTTCAGGTTAAGTCCGCCAACTACATCCACATCAAAGATCACAGCTTTGCCATTATTCCAGATCCGTGCGATTTCAGACTTCAACGTGCCGTAGAAGTTATCGCTGTAAACTTCCTCCCACTCCACAAAGGCATTTTCACGGATCTTCTGGCGGAATCCTTCCACGCCCAGAAAATAATAGTCCTTTCCGTTGACCTCATTCTCACGCGGATCTCTGCTACAAGCCGACACAGAAAATTCCAGGCCCAGATCCTGATCAAGCAGATGATGAACAATGGTGGTTTTACCAGCCCCGGAAGGCGCTGAAAAGATGACGCATTTTCCCTGAATTCCTTCGATCATATCAGAGGGTGTTGAGTACCTGTTCTTTGATTTTTTCGAGGTTGTCTTTCATGCCGATAACAAGTTTCTGCATCTCTGCATGATTGCTCTTGCTACCAAGTGTATTGATTTCCCGGCCGATTTCCTGGGCAATGAAACCCAGCTTTTTCCCGGCCTGCTCGGTCGTCATCGTTTCGATGAAATAATCGAGGTGATGAGAGAGGCGCATTTTCTCTTCCGATACATCCAGTTTTTCGATGTAGAAGATCAGCTCCTGCTCAAAACGGTTTTCATCGTAGTTGCCCTTGTCGATCTCCTCCAGACCTTTCTTCATTCGCTCACGGATCGTCACAAGTCGTTCGTCTTCGTACTTCGGAATATCCGCCAGTAAATTGCGAATGTCTCCGATGCGCTCCCGGAATTCACGCTCCAGGTCCTCGCCTTCCTTTCGGCGGAAACCATCCAGCTTCGAAACTGCTTCTTCCAGCAAACTCATCAACCACTTCTTCTCTTCTTCAGGAAGTTCCTCCTTCTCGGAATTGTAAATGTCCGGCATGCGGAGAAGCAGGGAAAGGTAATCATCCGGTTCTTCTCCCAGCTCATTCCCAAGTGCTTTAAGATCACGGTAATAACTCAAAGCAAGCGGACGGTTGATGGAAACCGTACTTTCCTCGCCCATGCTGTCAATAT
>JBNKYR010000158.1:0-9336 GCA_050300995.1 Crocinitomicaceae bacterium
TATCCCCCTTTTATACGAAGGCTTTTTCTTACCTTTGGCGAAACAAATCTACACGTATGGGATTACTTACAGTGGGGTCGGTGGCTTTTGATGCGATCGAAACACCTTTCGGGAAGACCGATAAGATCATTGGAGGAGCAGGGACTTATATAGCGCTCGCCGCTTCTTTTTTCAATAACCGTCAGTACATTGTATCGGTAGTGGGAGAAGATTTCCCACAGGAAATGCTCGACAAGCTCAAAGAACGGAATGTGGATCTTGAAGGTTTGCAGATCAAGCAGGGTGAGAAGACCTTTTTCTGGTCGGGGCGTTACCACAATGATATGAATTCACGTGATACGTTGATCACAGAGTTGAATGTGCTGGAGCACTTTGATCCTGTTGTTCCTGCTGCTTATCAGGGAGTTGAATACCTGATGCTTGGAAATTTGAGTCCGCAGGTTCAGTCTACAGTGATCGAGCGACTTGAAAACCGTCCGAAACTGATTGCCATGGACACGATGAATTTCTGGATGGACATTGCGATGGATGATCTGCGTAAGACGATTGCCATGGTAGACATACTGATCATCAATGATGAGGAAGCACGCCAATTGTCAGGAGAATATTCACTTGTGAAAGCTTCGAAAGTGATCCGCAACATGGGACCACGTTATCTGATCATCAAGAAAGGGGAGCACGGAGCTCTGTTGTTCCATGAGGATAGCGTGTTCTATGCGCCGGCATTGCCATTGGAAGAAGTATTTGATCCTACCGGAGCCGGAGATACGTTTGCAGGTGGATTTATGGGATACATTGCGAGTACAGGAGACATCTCCTTTGAAAATATGAAACGTGCGATCATTCATGGATCTGCACTTGCTTCGTTCTGTGTGGAGAAATTCGGCACCGAACGATTGACAACTATTTCGCAGGCGGATCTGGATGCGCGCATCAATCAATTTGTTGCGTTGACCAACTTTGATCTGGTTCACGCGATCGGATAAAAGATGTACAATGGAAACTACCACTTTTCTTGAACAACTGAATGCATTAGCCGCCAGTGAAGATCTGCTTTCAGTAGGTCGTGAGGCCAGTGATTTACGTACCCGTTTTGACGATTTCCTGATCGAAGAAGAGCGAAAAATTCAGGTAGATGAATTGGAAGCACAGGAAAGAGGAGAGGAGCTGGATACGGAGGAACGGAAAGCTGAACTGGCACGTCTGAAAGATGATTTTCAGGAGGCTTATCAGGCGTTTAAGGCAGCGCGAAAGCAGCAGAAAGATGAACGGGAAGCGATCGAAACCCGTAATCTCAGTGAGAAGATGGCTCTGATCAAGCGTCTGAAAGAAGTGGTAACCGAAGAGGAAAATATCGGTGCGGCCTTTGCTGCATTGAAGGAGATTCAGGATAAATGGAAAGAAATCGGTGAAATTCCACGGGCGAAACGCAACGAGGTTGAAACCGAATATTCGCATCTGCTGGACGATTTCTTCTACAATATCAAGATTTACAAGGAACTTAAGGAACACGACTTCCACCGTAACCATCAGTTGAAACTGGAACTGATCGGGAAACTGAAGAAATTGAATGAACTCGAATCGATCCGTGAGATCGAAGAACAGCTCAAGCAACTTCAGGATGAGTGGAACGATATCGGTCCTGTCCCGAATGAGGAATGGGAAAATCTGAAGGAATCGTATTGGACGGAAGTGCGGTCTGTTTACAACAAGATCAATCGTTTTTACGAAGATCGCCGGGCGCAGCTGAATGCGAATATTGAGCTGAAGAAATCCTTGCTTGAGGAATTGAAATCATTCTTTGCAGAGGAAGAAGAGGATCCGGATACGGCAAAGGCCTGGGATAAGCAGACCAGGCAGGTTTTGGATATCCAGGAGCGCTGGAAGAAGATCGGTTTTGGTCCACGTAAGGAAAACGACCAGTTGTTCAAAGAACTGAGAGCATTGTGTGATGACTTCTTCGGAAAGAAGAAAGCATTCTTTGACGGGCTCCACAAAGAATACGATGGAGTAGCTCAGAAAAAGAAGGAACTGATCGATGAAGCAAAAGCACTTCAGACTTCAACCGACTGGAATGAGACTGCAAATCAATTAAAGAAATTACAGCGTCGCTGGAAGGATTTGGGGCACAGTGGTGTGAAGCACGAACAGAAACTCTGGAAAGAATTCCGTGCAGCTTGTGATCATTTCTTTACGGCGCGTCAGAATCATTTCAGCGAGCAGGAACAGGAGCAGGTTGACAATCTTGCGAAAAAGGAAGAGATTATTGCACGTATCAAAGCGTACAAGCCTGCGGAAGACAAAGCCACTGCCCTGGCTGATCTGAAAGCTTTTTCGGCAGAGTTCAACGAAGTGGGACATGTACCGATCAAAGCAAAGGATAAGGTCTACAAAGAGTTCAAAGACGCGATGGATGCACACTACGGCGCTCTGAAAATGGATGCTGCGGAAAAAGAAGAAGTGATGTTCCGTGCAAAGATCGAATTGTTGCAGTCCAGCCCGAATTCTCCACGGCTGTTGCGTGGCATGAAAGACGATATCCGCAAGGAGATCGACCGATACACCAAAGAGATCACCCAACTGGAAAACAACCTTGGATTCTTCTCCCGCACGAAAGGAGCAGAGAAATTGTTGAAGGATGTAGACAACAAAGTCGCCCGTTACCGCGAAAAGATCGACGAACTGAAGGCGCAACTCAAAATGATCCCGAATGAATAGGTTCATCAATGCCCTGCTGGTTTTCCTCTACATTCCAACCTTACTATTAACCATCTTTATCGGGTTTGATCTTCCCATCCGGATTTTGAAAACATCGGGAGCCAATCTTCCTTACCGGGAGGAAATTCTCCTGGGATTGGGTCTCTTGTTGTTCATCCTTCTTTTGCGTCGCTCGGTACGCCGCTGGATGGGCGTTCGGATCGTATCACGAACGGATAAGTTCAAATGGAATGCTCCGGTAAGCCGGGAGCGAAAAAAGCGGGTACTTACCTACACATTGCTGGAAACGTTTGTAATGGGCTGTGCCGGTTCGGCTTTGTACATTATTACACCGGAAGCCTGGGCACCGATGACAGCCTTACTTTTCGGCGCGTTCGATGGGCTGGTGTTTTCCATCATTGGCAGCAGCAGGGAGATCTACCGTGTCGGACTTTCATCCAAGGCGTTGATCATTGCTGATCGCGAGGTGATTCCACTCTATTTTACCGGTCTGAGACGCGTAAGTGTTCACCAGCAGAGCATCTACTTCGATTATATCAAAGGGTTACAGTTGTCTTTCCCATCCGATTGCATCCGTGAAGAGGATAAGCTGGAATTCCTGCAAACCCTCGAAGCGCAATTGGATCCGGACCGTGTACTGGTGTCCGGAATCTCCTGAAAACCTGAATCTTTGCCGGAAAATCTACCGGGTAAAATCACTATCTTTCCGTATGGAAAAGATCAGCAGAAGGAGTTTTGTTCCGATGTTGGGAACAATGTTCATTGGGGCTTCCTGCCTTGCATTCGACAATGACGTTCTGAGTCATGTGCCGGAGGGAATCATTCTCCCCAAACGCCTGAAGTATGGAGATAAGATAGGGATTTGTGCACCGGCCGGTCCGATCAGGGGAGTGGGTGAGGTCCATGCATTTACAGAAATACTGAAAGGCCTTGGTTTTCGCGTGAAACTGGGGAAGAACGTCGCAGGGCAATTCGGTTATTTTTCGGCCGATGATCAATCGCGTGCCGATGAGTTCATGGAACTTGTCACCGATGAGGAAGTACAGGGGATTTTTTCTATTCGCGGCGGATGGGGCTGTGCACGCATGCTTCCATACCTTGATTTCAATGCCATCCGTCAGAATCCGAAAGTCATTTTGGGCTTCAGTGATGTGACCACGCTTCTGAACGCCATCAGCAGTAAAACAGGCCTGGTAACCTTTCACGGTCCCAGCGGCAATTCCAGTTGGAATGATTACAGCATCCGTTACGTGCGGGAAACGGTGATGCAGGCCAAAACCGTCGAATACAGGAACGATCATAGCACAGATGCACCGATCCTATCCATTGTGCCCGGGAAATGTTCGGGATACCTTTACGGAGGAAATTTGAGCGTGATCTCGAGTCTTGTGGGAAGCGAGTTTTTACCCGATTGGAAAGGAAAAGTCCTTTTTCTGGAAGATGTGCACGAGGAACCTTACCGCATCGATCGTATGCTGACTCAACTTGATCTGGCCGGAATCCTGGATGAGGTAAGCGGTGTAGTTCTGGGAGGATTCAGAGGATGTGAAGCAGAAGAGCCGGATCGCTCATTTACACTGGAAGAAGTCTTTCAATATCACTTTTCGAAGCGCAGTTACCCTGTCTATTATGGCGCCCAGATCGGCCATATTTCCAACAAATTCACCGTGCCGGTCGGGCAGGAAGTGGAGATGGATGCGGATGCCGGAACGATCCGTTTGAGCTATCCTGCGGTTTACTAATAGCGGAAGCTCAGCGCCCTGATTTCCTGTTTGAGGTTGTTTTGGGCATCGGCGAGTTTGAAAATAGGTACGTAGTGTCCACCACCAAGCTGTGCGGCTTCACGCATTTCCTGCTCGTGAACATCCTTGTTCTTGATACCGACAACCGAAAGGTGGATGTCTTCCTTGTTATACTTCTTGACCACTTTTTCGTAGTCATCCGAATCCCGGTTGAATGCACCGTCCGTAATAATGATCACATGGTTGGTTCCGTTTTCAATTTTGGAACGTTTCGCTTCCTTGAACCCGAGTTTGATCCCCTGTCCGCCCGCAGTATATCCGGAAGCCTGAAGTGCAGTGACTTCCTCTTTGATCGTTTCCTTGTCGGCTCCGGAAGTCGAAGGCAAAAGCACACGGGAATCTGAGGCGTATGTCACTAGGCTGATTTTATCCTCTGGTCGCAGCATATCCGTGAGTTGAAACAGAGAGTATTTCATCAGTTCGATCTTGTCGACCTGCTTCATCGACGAGGAAATATCAAGCACAAAAACCACATTGACCGGGCGGAAATACTCCGGATCAAAATTATCCCTGTCAAGGTCCGTGAAGCTTGGTGGAAGTTCGGCTACGATACTTGAATCAAATTCGGTTTCAATGGTCTCGAGCCGTTCTTCGATCTCAATGATGATCTCCGGTTCGGGATCCGGATCAGTCGTGGCAATGATCATCGTATCAGGCTCCGGTGTAATTACTGGTGGGCAGGATGTTGGATCCTTTTCGAGTTCCAGAACAATATAATTTCGCTGGAAATTGATGTAGGCACCCAATTCGGTTGGATGATACCCATCGTGCGTGGCGTAGAAGTAGCTCAATCCCAGGATGGCTTCTTCTTTGATCATTCCCTTTTTGTTGGTTCGCTTTTGCCAGACGGGTTGTCCGCTCTGAATAAGGGTCACTGTTGAATTTGACAATTCTTCACGTGTTTTTTCGTCAACGGTGACGACCGTCAGGTCAAAAGCATTCGGATTGCGACCTCCGGGTTGCGAGGAGAAATCCGGGCACGCAGTCAGTCCGGCCATTGAATTCTGGTCGAGTTCTTTGAGATTTCCGGTCAGCTTCACTTTGGTGGCTTCTGCCCTGTCGCTGGTAAAGATCTCCACATCGTATGAAAAACGTCCTTTCTGCCTGGGATTTACCTGCAGCCGGACGATGATGGAACTGTCTTTTTCAATGAATTGTTTAGAGGTAATATAGACAACCTCCATTGGTTTTTTTACACTGAGTAACCACTCCTGCTTGTTCCCTTTGTTGGACAATACAATGTCTACGTGCCGGGCGGAATAAGGGGCTAAATCGCCAAAATCATGTTTGGTCGTACTGAACTCTACCTGTGCACGAATGTTGCAGGTCAGAAAGATGAGTATGGATGTGAGAAAAATGCGCATGGAGTCTTCTACCTCAAAAAACGAACCGATTTGAAAATTGTTACATCAGTCATAGATGTCTTTGCGTTGCAAAATATCCAGGTGAAGGTCTCTGAACAGCAGTGTATCTTCGGTTCCACTGTGATGGAAATAGAACTGGAACATGTTTGCCGGATTGCGGATCTCAGGGGTGAGGTACAGAACTTCCAGATCGAAATAACCCGCGGTATTCCACCGAATGAGCGTTTTCAGCGGATCATACCGGTACTTATAAGCGACCCCATTATGTTCAAATGTGGAGATCACAAACACCGGGTCAAACGTATCAGTCGAGTCACCATCTAATTTTCCGGTGACCTTTAACCAGGCGTGGTCTTTTGTGCACAATTGGGAAAACGTCCGCTCAAATTTCGGAGAGAATTGTTGTGGTAGAAGCAGCAATGAATCATCCCTGTTAGCCTCCGTTTGAAGATATCCATCTTTCACCGTCAGGTCAGAACTGTAGTGAACATCGTAATCTTCCGGGTTTTCCAGAACTTCAGTAGTTCCCATACTGCGGTTCACTAACAAATATTTTTCAGCACCGGCAGGAACCTTCGTCTTTCCGAACACCATCCAGTAGTAACGTTTGCTCATTCGATCAATGTGAATGATCCCTTCATTGTATTGCCAGGTTTGAAAGAGGTTCAGCCCTACGCAGCAGACTGCAAAACCGATCAATCCTTTCCTGACGACAGTAGTTTTGATCGAAGTAAAACTCTGCCCGAGAGCAAGTGCCAGTACCGGATACAATTGTACCATAGTTCGCTGGGAAAAAGATGCCGCATACCACCAGGTGGTCCAGCTACTGGCAATGTAGATAAAGAGCACGGTTATGCCAAAAACCGGCCATCTCCAAACGGTTTTATCTCGAAATCCGCGGTAAATTCCCCAGATACTGAGCAACATTAACGGAGTGTACAGGAACCAGCCTTTTCGGTACGAGAAAAGGAATTCAAGTGTATGAGGATGCAGGAAATCGAGGCCTTCTCCGGCATTTTGATAGCTGTCGTAAAACCATGTTCCGGCAAAGATTTTCCAGTAGAGCAATTGCGGAAAGATCAGCAGAAACGTAGCAATTCCGGCCGGAAGGATGTGTTTGTACCATTTAAGTGCACTTTTCAACCGACGGAAGAAATGTGCCGGCGATTGAAGTCCGTAACAGGCCGGAATGATGATCGCAATGAACTCTGTGACACGACTGATGGTCATGAGTCCCAAAACCAGCCCAATGCCGAGTGCGTGGATCAATTTTCGTTTCTCGTACCACTGGATGGTCAGCCAGAGCATGGCGGCGTAGGCGGTGAACAGATACACATGCGGCATGCAATGCGATCGCGTGTGCATGTGGAAATAATTTGTTCCGAAGATGATCAGCAAAAGAACAAGCGAACTTGTCTTGTCATTGAAAAAATGCAGCAATACCTTTCGAAGCAGCCACAATCCGAGAATCATGTAAAACAAGCTTCCTGCGGTCATTGCATGCTGGAACGGAGCTGAAAATCCATCCATCGGATAGCCGCCGATCCACGCCACGCCCATGGCGATCAGAAAGAAAGGCAGGTAGAAGATGGCCAGTCCCATAGGGTACTTGATTACCCAATGCCCAATGTCTGACCGGCCTGCCTGATAGAAAGTTCCACTGTCAACAGAGGATTCGAGTGCCTTTGCCACGGGTTCATAATTCTCAATACCCAGGTCGCCATGAATGATTGTCTGCGGGAGGTAGAGATAATAACCGTAGGTGTCCCAGGAGATTACGGTGGAAGAAAAGCCATACAGGAACTGATAGATAACCAGAAAAAAAACGCAACCAATCACAACCCTGGCAGACAGTGATGAGGGAAGAAGTTGGCCGGATTTCATGGCTTGTTTGAACATTCTGGGAAGCTAATTTACTCTAAATTCAAGGATTCTGGGATTGAAAGATCCAGGAAATGACCTGGTGACGGCAGGTGTCGGAATTTCATTTTCCGGACGAATCTTCGTTGGAATCTTTTCCTTGTGTAGTAACGAATCCCCACAGAACCGCGTTAATAAGTAAAGAGCAGCAGGTTCGGGAAGGGGCTTGTATGCCCTAATTTTGTTACAATGCGTAATCGGCGGCTCATACGTTTTATCAAGTGGTTTTTCGGGGTCATTTTTGGCCTTTTTATGTTGATCACGATCATCCTGTTTATTTACAAGGATGAGATCTGCGGTCTTGTTGTTTCCGAGCTGAATAAGCACCTGAAGACGGAAGTGAAGGTCTCCGATGTTGAGTTGACTTTCTGGGGCTCCTTTCCAAACCTTTCGATTGACTTCAACCATGTGTTTATTCAGGATACCTACGAAGGGTCAACCAATCTTGATACTTTGCTGTACTCCGATCGGATTCGACTCAAGGTAAATCCGCTTGACATCTGGCGGGAGAACTATACGGTGAAGTCGATGGAGGTCAGCCCGGGTGTCCTGAAACTGAAAGTCAACGAAAGCGGCGAGAACAATTATGATATCCTCAAGGAGGCCGAATCCGATGAATCCGGTGCTTTTGATCTCAAATTAAAAGAGGTCACCTTTGAGCAGTTTCGCTTCTCGTATGCAAATGCCGTGACGGATCAGGAGTACAGTACGCGCCTGAACGATATGCTGCTGCAGGGAGAATTTGCTTCCAGTAATTTTACGGCGTATGCCACCAGTGATCTGCAGATCATTGAAGCTCGTAGCGGAAATATTGCACTTGTATCCAACAAGCCGGCAGTGCTGAATATCGGGGTACATGTTAACAAGGATTCAAGCATCGTACGAATTCCTTCCTCCACGATCTATGTGGCCAATCTGCCGTTTGATTTTCACGGTGAAGTACGTGATAGCTCGTTTACCTTCAAGTTGAACGGAAAGGACATTTCCATTGAGGATGCTGCCAACAACCTGGCGATGAAGGAGACCGGACAGGTGAAAAAGTTCTCAGGAACCGGGAAATTGCTGTTCAACCTGTCCATCGACGGGACTAAAGATCCTGTGCAACCGGTGAGCGTGCAGTGCAATTTCGGGGTGAACAATGCCAACTTACGAGAGCCGGTGAGTGGCATCACACTTCGTCAACTGAAACTGGACGGATTTTACACAAATAAGGGAGGACCATCCAAAGAGCAATTGAGGCTTTCGGATATTTCATTTTCGACTACCGGCGGACCGTTCCGGGGAAATCTTTTGCTGACCCATTTTGCCAGCCCGGTATTTGAAGGAAATGCTGACGGAACACTGGACCTTGCCGTCGTCCATTCCTTGTTTCATGTGCCGCGTATTGAGACGCTCAACGGGACCATGGATGTGCATTCCGTGTTTAAAGTGCAGGGTGTTCCCGCCGCATCAGGGGTCATGGACTATCAGATCGATCGTTGCGAAGGAAATGTGTATTTCAAGGGTGTCAACGTAAAACTTCAGGACGACAA
>JBNKYR010000159.1:0-9329 GCA_050300995.1 Crocinitomicaceae bacterium
TTCCGCCACAAAGAGGTATCCCGAATAGCGAATAAAGAACCCGAATACCGGAGAATAATACACCCATTTCTTGACCATGATGATCACTTTCGGGTGCAGCATGATCATTAAAAGGATGTCCAGGAATGAGCTGTGATTCGCGACAATGATACTCGGCTTTGAGAAATCCAGTCGTTCTTCATGAATGATTTTCTTGCGCACATGGACCCCCAGGTAAATTGTCGACTTCGCCAATTTGGAAACCGCGAAATTGAGCAATTTCCGTTTCGAAGACTTCTTCACAGGAACAAGAATCAATGGCAGGAGAAGCACATTCAGGATTAAACAGCCCACAAAGAAATAGCTAAACAAAAGCACACTTACTAACAAGCCCAGCAAGGTAACAGGCGATCGTTTCTTACGCGTACGATTCGTCACGAAAAAGCGGTAGATCGAAGGCTGGATCACGAGTGTTACCAACATAATGCAGGCAATCCCCACAACACTGATGACGGCAATCGAATGGATGGCGGGATGCTTTGCGAAATACAATGCTCCGGTACCGATGATGGTTGTCAACCCGGACAACACAATGGCCGAACGATACGAACTAAGACTATCGTTGCTGGTCTTGTATTTTTGCAAGAGACCATCCGTGACAAAAATACTGAAGTCGTCTCCCAATCCGAAAATAAAGGTGGCCACGATGATGTTGACAAAGTTGAACTCCACACCGAACAAGCCGGCGATTCCCAGAATCCAAATCCAGCTGACTACCATTGGTAACATGGCAAAAAGTGCCAGTTCAAAACGCCCGTAAACGACGAGTAACGAGAAGAAGACCAACAAAGAAGAAAACAACAACAAGTAATTGAAATCCTGCTGCACCGATTCCAAAAGCGCATTGGTCATCTCCGCAATATCGAAGACGTACACGCCATCAACTGCAGCGATCACCGACTTCAGTTCATCCAGATCTGAGCGATTGACCACCACGCTCGTAATTGCCGTCCAGGAACCCTGACGATGATAGAACAATCGATGCAGGTTCAGTTGATGCAGGCGTTCCAGGGTCAACTTTTCCCATTCTCCCCAACCGCCGGCATTTCCTTTTGGCTTTTCGCTAATCCACTCCGTGAACGGTGTGAATGCAGACGGCGCAAAATCATAGATCGCAGCAGCACGACCTACTTCACTTACCACAGTATCCCTTCTTTCCTGCCAGAAATTCTCCCAGCGGGTGGCGTCCTTTTCATATTCATCCAACGGAATGCTGTACGGCGCAACCGAAATCAGTTCATCCAGTCCATGCGTTTCGCGAAATTCACGCAAAACCCTGTACAGTTGAAAGTTCACCGATGACGTTTCTTCCAGTTTTTCCGAACTCACGAAAAGGTGCAGTTTCTTCTCAGTGCGCGGATCAATTCCGGTGAAGTACTCTTCTTTCTGCGCAAGCTCATCCGTATGATAGCTGAGATTGTTCAGGTCCGCATCAAAGGTGAAGGAATTGGCATAAAACAGAAAAACACCGGTTCCCACAACGATTCCATACATCGTGGTTCGCATCACCCATTTCGGGAGCTTCCGGGACTTCCGCTCTTTCGAAGGTTTGCGGCCAAAACGTGTTATGTGAAGAATTGTAGGCAGCAGCAGCAAAGTGAACAACGCCGCCGTCACCAGGGTACAGAGCGCGATCAACCCAAAATTCTGCAACACTACCGAATCCGTGAAAATGAGCGCTGTAAACGCTGCCACCGTGGTAAAACTCCCCACCAACATCGGCGCACTGATCTCCCGAACAGTTTTCAAAAGATCGCCGGTATGCTTTAAATGGGTAAAGAAATGAAACGAGTAATCCAGCACGATTCCCATCAGCACGGCGGCTGTGGCAATTGAAATAGCCGAGATCTCCGGATGAAAATATCCTACCAGCCCCAGTCCTCCAAATGCGGAGAAAAGCGCCGGGAGCACAAAGTACAGTGGAATAACCAGACTTCGGTAATAGAATAGCAATAAGAGCAGGATCAACCCAACACTCACGATCATCGTGATAAACGTATCCTCCTGCACCTGACGCGAATTCTCATACGAGATCTGGAATGTTCCGAAGTAATCAAAGTCAACGCCGGAATCCCGATTGATCTCATCCTTCAGACGGACGAGCAATTCATTCAGCTTCTTGTTCTTGTTGTTGTCGTTCAGCTCAAAATCAAGCTCAGCGGTAAACAAAGCGCGTTTACGATCCGCTGAATACAGAATTCCCTCTTCGACCTGCATTCCGGAAGTATCCGAACGTGGATTCATCGCCCGCAGGTTCTTCCAGCCAATCCCGAGGGGGTCTTTCGTCAGGATCTTCCGGAAGAAGAACGCATTTACAGATGACATCCGGTCATTGACCGTCGCCATGGCAGCCTGAATGGAATCCTGGTTTAACCGATCGTCGATCTTACGGTAATCCTCTTCAGTCAGGAAACAATGTAAAAACTCGTAATTGTAACCGAGGACAAAACTTTCCTTATTTGCCTGGTGTACCTCAAGATTTCTCACCAAGTCTTTTGTTCGTCCTTCTACCAATTCTGCCACCGAATCCAGAACCGGTTCAAGATCATAACTCTCCTTGCCCTCTGCATCAATAGAAAAGATCACCTGCTTGTTGAGGTTGTTCTCCTGCAAAATCGAATTGAAGCGACTGAATTCCTCTCCCTGTGGGAAAATCGAATAAATATTCTGATCAACCTTCAGGTTTCGGAAGCCACCATAGAACAAAGCGATCAACCCCGCCAACAAAAGCAGGTACACCCACAGATGCCGGTTAAAAAACGAAACGATATGTTCAAACAAGCGTCCCATCAGTTCTTTTCCATTACATCTACCAACTCCTGATACTTCTGCGGGTTCAATTCCTTTAATACAATCAATGATGCGTTGTAAGCCGCTTTGGTTGCAATAGGCACTCCACCGCCCAACTCAGCCCAATGTCCTCCCACAATAACACCATCCACCGGTGTTTTATAATGTGCAATCCGCGATTGCATATTGATCTTTCCGGGACGTGTCCCCATCATCGAACCTTCCCGGTTGTGTGTATAGCGATAATACGTGATCGGTGTAGCAACCTCATAAAAGCGGATGTGATCACGCAACGTCGGGCACATTTTCTCTGCCACCCGATCAATAATGATCTGAGCGTATTCGTCTTTGAACTGCTTGTAGGCATCCGTTCTTACAAATTCCCCTTTTTCATTACGCTCCGTATGCCAGTAATCCGCGTATTGCATCCAGGCAGGCACGTACAAGGTCAGTGTTCCTTTATCTTCCGGCGACAAGGTTTTATCCCGGACGGTGGGGGCCAACACACTGATTGCCGACTTGTGCGGATCACCGCTACTGTGCTCATCGCGTGTACTGGAATCGTTGCAGATCAGCGTCAATTCGGAACCAAAACCAAGTGACTCTGCTGTGCAATCAAGTGCCACGGAGATCGTCACTGAACTACTGTAGAATTCGGAATTATCGAGTTTTTCAAGAAAAGGATGTGTGAACTGCTGCTCCGGCAACAACTCCCGATACAGCTTTTCAACATCGCAGGCAGCGATCAAGAATTTTGCGGTTGCCTTGTATTCCTTATGTCGATGTACATAACGTAGCCCTGTAAAGCGGTTATTTTCCGTGTAAATCTCCTTTACATCCGCACTCAGGATTACCTTTGAGCCGTTTATGACATCGATCCGGGTCTGCAACCATTTCGGAAAGGCCTGACTTCCTCCGATCGGCGGATTCTGATAATCGCTGTTATAAGCCCATGCAATTGGAAACAAACAGGAAAGCAGGTCACGTTCAGCGCAAAAAAGCTGTTTCAGCTCAGGGTTCGAAAAGTACTTACCCAACCCCTTTTCCATTCCCTTCTCACCACTGTAAAACACATGCTTCACTAAGGGGAAGCCAATCATGGCCCGACGCATGTTGAATCGAATCTTTTCAAAAGCACTCATGGTTTCCGTTGAGCGAAAGAGTCGGGCAAATTTTTTGGAGATCTCAGCAATTTTACGTGCCTCCTTGAAAAAGCGATTGATTCCTTTTTCGTCTTCCGGGAAATCAGCGATGAGACGTTTACGTAGTACTTCCGGATCGTTCGAAAGCAGGTAGTCGTGATGATCGCCTATATGACGTTGAATACGCTGCATCACCTGCGCCCGGGGATAGTCGTCTCCGATGTGCCGGAACAAGCGTGTCACGGTCCCATCCTCTCCGCATTGATTAAGCCAGTGAATCGCCGTGTCAAAAACAAATTCCTTGCGCTCAAACCCCTGCAAATAGCCACCAATAAGATAATGCCGTTCAAGCACACCTACCTTTAATCCCGCTTTAGACAACAATGCAGCAGAAGTCAGCCCGCTGATTCCAGCTCCGATTATCAATACGTCAAAGGCCTCATCATCCATTTAAAAAGGTAAGCACATTAGTTGAGATTCTCGTCAAAAGTAGGAAAATCATCACAATAATTGACCTACGTACCACGACCTTCCCGCCTGCACATCACTTACGATATTTTACGTAGTTTTGCACAGCCAAAATCCAGAAGGTATCCGCAACATCGGCATCCTTCGAACAAGAATTTACTCAGAATTAAATGAAAGCCTTAAACGCACTATACGAAGCTCACAAAATTGCTTTTGCTCCTTTTGTTTTTGAAACAGCATACTCCATCCTCGAACTTGGGATCCTGGAAACTATTTACGATCACCGTAAAGGAATAACCATCGAAGAAATCGCGAAAGAAACCAATGTATCCGAATACGGTGTGCGCGTCCTGGTTGAAATGGCAGAAGCGGCAGAAATCCTCAGCAAGGATGAAAATGATCGTTATACTGCTACTAAAACCGGCTATTTCCTGTTACGGGATGAAATGACAAGAGTCAACCTCAACTTCACGCACGATGTTTGCTACGAAGGGTTGTTCTACCTGAAGGATTCCATCAAGCATGGAAAACCTGAAGGATTGAAAGTTTTCGGTGACTGGAAAACGGTCTACGAAGGACTTTCTCAATTGCCTGCGCAGGTAAAGAAATCATGGTTCGAATTTGACCATTATTACTCGGACAATTCATTTGATGATGCCCTCAAGGTGATCTTCCGCAATGCTCCAGGACGCATTTTTGATATCGGAGGAAATACCGGGAAATGGGCCATTGCCAGCACAAAGTACAATCCGGATGTACGGGTGACCATGTTCGATCTTCCCGGACAGATCAAGGTAGCCCAGGAGAACATCGGTCGCATGGAAGACATTCGCGATCGCGTGGATTTTCAGGTCATCGACCTGTTGGACCCGAACTCGGAAATTCCGGGCGGTGCGGATGTATACTGGATGAGCCAGTTTCTGGATTGCTTCGGTGAAGATGAGATCGAGCAAATCCTGCTAAAGATCCGCAAAAACATCTCTCCGGATGCCCGCGTGTACATCATGGAAACTTTCATTGACAACCAGCGCTTCCCGGCTGCCACCTTCAGCCTCGTGGCAACGTCACTTTACTTCACAGCCATTGCGAACGGAAACAGTAAAATGTACACTTCCACCGCCATGAAATACATTGTGAACAAAGCCGGTTTTGATTGTGTTGCCGAGCACCATTTACACGAGGATAGTTTCCACACAATTCTTGAGATTGTGCCCCGCTAACGGGACTTCCCGGCAAATGACACGAACTACCTTTACAAATAACGTTTCCCGTGACCGGAATATCACCCACAAACCAGCGCCCGGCAGGTGGTATTTTCCATATAAAAACAGTACTTTTGCATCTTTAATTTCAGGCATAAGGAATTTTAACACGGGAGAATACGACCAGATTAAGCAATTATGAACGACATTAGTTTATCCCAACTTGAACAATACGCACTCGGGTACAAAGAATATACACTCAACGAAGAATTGATCGCGAAGATCAATGAATCCTTCGAATTTCTGAATGAGTTTTCCAGCGATAAGATCATCTATGGAATTAACACCGGCTTCGGGCCGATGGCACAGTTCAAGGTAGACGACGATAAGCTTAATCAACTGCAATACAACCTGATCCGCAGCCACTCCAGTGGTGCCGGAGCAGTTCTCCGTGAAGAATACGTGAGAGCCGTTATTGTAGCACGTATCAATAACTTCCTTCAGGCCAAGTCAGGAATCAGTCTCGGCGTGATCGAAAAGCTCGTTGAATTCCTGAACAAACGCATTACACCGGAGATCTTTTCTCACGGTGGTGTGGGAGCCAGTGGAGACCTCGTTCAATTGGCGCATCTTGCCCTGAACCTCATCGGTGAGGGATATGTTTATGTCGACAATGAGCGTATAGAAGCTTCAAAAGCCCTGAAAGAAGCAGGCATTGAACCTTTAAATATTCAATTGCGCGACGGACTCGGTCTTATGAACGGAACGTCTTGCATGACCGGGATCGGAGCGATCAACCTGATCTATGCATACCGTCTGCTGAACTGGTCAGTGGCGACTTCAGCGATGATCAATGAAGTGGTACAGGCCTTTGATGATTCATTTTCAGAAGGACTGAACCGTGTGAAGCGACACAAAGGACAACAAGCAATTGCGGCGCAAATGCGTTCGTTTCTTGAAGACAGTGCATTGATCCGAAAGCGTGAGGAATTGTTCAAGGACAATGCGGAAATGGAGCGTAAGCAGTTCAGCCGTAAGATCCAGGAATATTATTCGATCCGTTGCGTTCCTCAGATTCTTGGTCCGGTTCTGGAAACCCTGGACTATGCGAAGAGCGTGATTGAAAATGAGTTAAACTCTACCAACGATAACCCAATTGTAAGTGCCGAAGACCAGAACGTTTTCCATGGAGGAAATTTCCACGGAGATTACGTTTCGCTTGAGATGGACAAAGTGAAGATCGTAATGACAAAACTGACCATGATGGCAGAACGTCAATTGAACTTCCTGCTCAATTCTCCGCTGAATGGCAAATTCCCGGCTTTCCTCAACAGAAAGACACTCGGATTTAATTTCGGAATCCAGGGAATGCAGTTCACTGCAGTTTCAACTACAGCTGAAAGCCAGACACTCTCAAATCCGATGTACGTACACACTATTCCGAACAATAACGACAATCAGGATATCGTGAGCATGGGAACCAACAGCGCCATGATGTGTCGCCACGTCATTGAAAACGGCTTCCAGGTAATGGCTATTCAAATGATGTCGGTTTGCCAGGCAATAGACCTGCTGGATGCTGATGAGCGCGCTCGTCTGGGCTCGAAAACAAACAAACTTTACAACATGGTTCGTTCAGTAGCGCCAGAAATTACGGACGATGTACCACAAATGGAAAATATTCACCTGGTAACTGATTTGTTACGCTCTAATTTGATCGAACTATGAAGTGTGCATTAGTGACAGGATCTTCCAGAGGAATCGGCAAGGCCGTTGCAGTGCAACTTGCTAAAGATCATCAACTGCATATTTTGGTGAACTACACCTCGAACCAGGCGGCTGCCGAAGACACGGTAAAGCAAATCGAGGAAGCCGGAGGAACCGCTGAATTGCTTCAATTCAACGTAGAAGATTCCGAAGCTGTGAATAAAGCGCTGAACGACTGGCAGGAAGCCAACCCGGATAAACTCATTGTTGTACTGGTTAACAATGCCGGCATCACCAAAGACAATCTGTTCCCGATGATCTCCGAAGAAGATTGGGATCGCGTGATCAATATTTCCCTGAAAGGAATGTACAACTGTACACAAGCCGTTCTTCGAAAGATGCTTCGAAACCGTTACGGTCGGATCATCAACATGGCTTCGCTTTCAGGCCTGAAAGGAAATCCGGGACAAACGAACTACGCAGCGGCCAAAGGAGCCATGATTGCTGCAACCAAATCCCTTTCGCAGGAAATTGCCAAGCGCAATATTACGGTCAACGCTATTGCTCCGGGCTTTATCACCTCGGACATGACCAGCGATCTGGATGAAGAACAACTGAAACATCTTGTTCCGGCGCAACGTTTCGGAACAGCCGAAGAAGTAGCCCACCTTGCCAGCTTCCTGGCTTCGGACAAGGCAGCTTACATCACCGGCGAAGTCATTAATATTAACGGAGGGATCTACGCTTAGGCATGGAACGAAGAGTCGTTATAACGGGCATCGGTATTTATTCCTGCATTGGTGTGGGAAAAGACGAGGTTGCGACTTCACTTCGCCAGGGAAAGAGTGGGATCATTTACGATGAGCCACGCAAAGAATTCGGATATCGATCCTGCCTGACCGGTATGGTTGCCGAGCCCGACCTTAAGCCTTACCTCTCCCGCAGAGAACGTATCGGGATGCACCAACCTGCGATGTATGCGTACATGGCAACACGGGAAGCTCTTGAACAGGCCAAACTGGACATCGACTTTCTCGGCAATCATGAAACCGGGATCATTTACGGAAACGACAGCACGGCGGGAGCCGTGATTAACACCGTGGATAAAGTTCGATCAAGGAAAGACACCACATTGATTGGTAGTGGAGACATTTTCCAGAATATGAACTGTACAGTCAACATGAATTTGTCGACCATCTACCAACTCAAAGGAATCAATATTACGCTCAGCGCTGCCTGTGCCTCCGGATCACATTCGATAGGTATGGGATATCTACTGATCAAACAAGGACTTCAGGATCGCGTGATCTGTGGAGGAGCGCAGGAGATCAACGAATTTGCCATGGCCAGCTTTGATGGGCTCGGCACCTTCTCTATTCGTGAAAACGAACCGGCCAAAGCTTCACGTCCCTTTGACGCCAATCGAGATGGACTGGTTCCTTCCGGCGGTGCCGCGACGCTGGTCATCGAGTCACTGGAATCAGCATTGGAACGAGGTGCTCCAATCCTTGGTGAAATTATTGGTTACGGATTCTCTTCCAACGGAGATCACATTTCGAACCCGAATTTTGACGGGCAGTTCCGCTCGCTTAATATGGCTATCGCTCAGGCGGGCATCCGTTCTGAAGAAGTGGATTATGTCAACGCTCACGCGACTTCTACGCCAATTGGTGATGCCATGGAAGCACAAGCAATCCATGCAGTTCTCGGCGGAAAAGTACCGGTAAGTTCTACCAAAAGCATGACTGGACACGAGTGCTGGATGGCTGGTGCGAGCGAAGTGGTATATTCTTTGTTAATGATGCACAACGATTTTATCGCGCCAAACATTAACTTTGAAACTCCGGATGAGGATTCCGCCAAGATTAACATCATTCCTGAAACCAAAGAGCAGACGATCGACTGTTTCCTTTCGAACTCTTTCGGATTCGGCGGAACCAATTCTTCTTTAATTGTAAAAAAATTTGTATCATAACCGACT
>JBNKYR010000160.1:0-9240 GCA_050300995.1 Crocinitomicaceae bacterium
GAATCCCATCAGCAGTCCGAGGTTGGCTGCCAGACTGATCAACAGGTAAGGTCTTCGTTGTTTTTTTGTGGTCAGGTTCGCCATGCGTAACCCGCAGAAATAATCAATGAGCGTGGAGACCGCAATCAGAATGATATACTCTGGTTTCCAGCACATGTAGAAATAATAGCTGGCAGCGAGGAGAAGGATCCACCGGAATCGGGCGTGAATAAGGTAGTAACCGATGATCACCACCGGCAGAAAAAGAATGAAGTCGATGGTATTGAACAGCATTTACTTCTTCGATGCAGAGCGTTTGATCCGTGTGTTGTAAATCATCAAAGCAGCCACTCCTACATTCATTCCTACATCTGCAATGGAGAACCAGATCGGATGCGGGATCATTGCCAGATTGGCTACCGTACCAAGCAGTAGCAGTCCACTGATCAGAAACAGGGGATAGAGTGTGTTTTTATCGATGGATCGTGCCAGCAGCAGTCCTCCCAAAAGCCCCAACCCGTGCGCAAGGATCACACAAATGTATGCTCCCGTCGGGATCAGGTGAATGTTGGCCAGGATCTCTTCCAGGTTGGTCGGGTCGATTTTTACCGGTAACGGAAAAAGGACATGCCCGATGGGTTCGAGGAACATGATCAGCAGGAAGGCCACGATGATCCCGAAGAAGCTCGCGAGGAATGTTTTCATGCGGTAACGGCTTGTTCTGCAAGCATTTTCGGACGTCCTTTACTCTTACGGATCCGGCAGCTGACAACTTTGTATTCCGGGCACATGGCTTCGGTGCAATGCTCGTCGGAAGTAATAATATTCAGCATGATTTCCGGGAAGTGGAAGGTTGAACTCAGGATTCCGGGTTTCATCTGATCGGTTACTACAGCTTTGATATCGACCTTTCCTCTCGGACTTTCCACACACACGAAATCACCGTCGGCAATGCCTTCTTTGCTTGCATCGTCCGGATGGATCAGCAGCACATCCTCGGTAAGGATCTCTACGTTTCCTGTTCTGCGTGTCATGGCTCCACAGTTGTAGTGTTCCAGTTCGCGGTTCGTAGTGATGATGTACGGAAAGTCCTTTTCATGACGTTCCACTTCATGTGATTTCTCGTAGTTGCGGAAGGTAAATTTCCCGAGTCCACGTTTGAACTGCTCCACGTGCAGCAACTGCGTATCGGTACCGTCTTCGAGAATTGGCCATTGCTTCCCATTGGTGCCAAGTTCTTCCCATTTGGCTCCCTTAAAGAAAGGAACGATCTCTGCGATTTCCTTGAGCACGCCTTCTGCAGTGTAATCAGGCTGTTCGTAGCCCATGCGGTTCATAATATCAATGATGATCTGTCCGTCAGGCTTGGTTCCTTCAATTGGTTGTACCACGCGGTTCACGCGTTGTACGCGTCGCTCACCGTTGGTAAATGTTCCTTCTTTTTCAAGGAAGGAAGCTCCCGGGAGGACAACCGTTGCATGCTCTGCTGTTGGTGTCATGAAGAGCTCCTGAACAATCACCAGATCCATGCTGTCGAGTGCCTTGATCACCTTATTTGTATTCGGGTCGGTTTGCACCACGTCCTCGCCAATGATCCACAAGGATTTCAATTGACCGTCAATGGCAGCATTGAACATTTCCGGGATCTTATACCCGACATGGCTCGGCACCGGACGACCGTAGAAAGTGTTGTACAATTGGTTAACGTTTGGGTCGGTTACATCAAGGTATCCGGCGCCCTGATGCGGTTGAGCACCCATGTCGGCCGCACCCTGTACGTTGTTCTGACCACGAAGCGGGTTCACCCCGGCACCTTTTTTACCGATGTTTCCGGTAATCATGGCAAGGTCAGCGATCAATTGTACAGTGAAGGTTCCCTGCAGGTGTTCGGTTACACCCAAACCGTGGAATTCCATAGCGCAATTTGCGCGGGCATAGGCAAGAGCCGCCTCGCGTACAAGATCTTTGTTTACGCCTGTGATCGCTTCCAACTCATCCATGTCGAGTTTCATGATCTCGGCCTTCATTTCCTCGTAACCTTCCGTACGTCGGGAGATAAAATCCGCGTCTTCCGCACCCGCCTCAATGATGTAGTAAAGCATCATGTTCAAAAGGGCAACGTTTGTTCCCGGCTTGAGCTGCAGGTGATATGTGGCGTATTTTGCGAGTTCGATGCGACGCGGGTCGACCACAATACTCGGTACGCCCTTCATCATTTTCTGTTTGATCTTCGCACCGGTCACCGGGTGTGCATCCGTTGGATTGGCACCGATCACGAAGATAAATTCCGTATGATCCAGGTCTTCGATCGAGTTGGTGGCAGCTCCCGTACCAAATGCGCGTTGCATACCAAGTGCAGTCGGGGAGTGACAAACGCGGGCACAGCAATCAATGTTATTTGTTCCGACTACCGCGCGCATGAATTTTTGCATGAGGTAGTTCTCTTCGTTCGGTGTTCGCGCTGAAGAAATTCCAGCGATCGCATCCGGGCCATGTTCTTTGATGATCCGGTTGAGTTCTGCCGCAATGAAATCGTAGGCCTCATCCCAGCTTGCCTCTTCGAATTTCCCGTTGCGTTTGATCAACGGTGTACGGAGACGATCAGGGTGATCATAGAATTTAAAGGCGTAACGACCTTTCAGACAGGTATGACCGCCATTTGCGGCGGCATCGTACGGTGCCTGAATGCTGAGGATCTTGCCATTACTGGTGGCGACTTCGAGGTTACATCCCACCCCGCAATACGTACATACGGTGCGCGTTTTCTCTTCCGCCGCAATGGCCTTCGACTGGAAGACATCCGAAATGGCAGATGTCGGGCAAGCCTGGGAGCACGCTCCGCAACTCACACAATCCGATTCCATAAATGTCTGGTCACTTCCCTTGATGATGTGGGAGTCAAATCCACGACCCGCCATACTCAGCACAAACTGCCCCTGTACTTCATCACAGGCCCGAACGCAGCGGTAGCAGTTGATGCACTTTGAAAGATCAGAGGTCATGTAAGGATGGCTGAGGTCTTTCTGCCGCGACAGATGATTTTCTCCTTCCGGGTAGCGCACGTTGCGAATCCCCACCTGTGCTGCAACAGTCTGTAGTTCGCAGTTTCCATTCACCTCACAGGTAAGGCAGTCAAGCGGGTGGTCGGTAAGCACCAATTCAAGAATATTGCGTCGCAATTCCTTGATCGATTCCGAACTCGGATAAATGTACATCCCTTCCGATACCGGGGTGTGGCAGGAAGCCATGGCTTTGGTCTTCCCATTTTCGGAAAGAGCCACATCCACACTGCACACGCGGCAGGAGCCAAAAGGTTCCAGATTCGGTGCATCGCACAAGGTTGGAATTAGTTTTTCGCCTTCGATCCGACGCACGAAACTCAGAATGGTTTCGCCTTCGTTGAAGGAGTAAGGAAGATTGTTGATATAGGCTGTTCGTTTCATAACTTATGCCGGTATTGTATCGCTCAAAATAAATCGGTAATGCGTACCATTTTCTGTGTTCATTTCTTTCGTTCCGTTCAGTTGATCGGTCAGAATATCTACCAGTTCGAGGCCAAAACTTGAAACTTCGGTGTTTGGTTCCTTCCACTGACCATTGTCCGAATAGGTCACTTCAAATTTTTCGCCTTTCTGCCTGATCCCGATTGTGATCGCTCCCTGTTCGTTTTCCCTGAATGCGTGCTTCAGCGAATTCGAGATGAGTTCATTGATCAGCAATCCGAGCGGGACAATTGTGTCCAGGCTCATTTGGTCGATACAGGTTTCCACACGGACGCTCACTTTATCCCTTCCGGGAAAAATGGCAACTATCTCCATCACCAACTGCTCAAGGTAAGATTTTATATTGACTTTCGAAAGTTCCTTTGAACTATATAGTTTCTGGTGAATCAGCGCCATTGCAAGGATGCGGTTAATGGCCTCCGAGAAATGCTCCTGACTTTCACGTGATTTCAATTCCGCACTCTGCATCCGGAGCAGACTGATGATGATCTGGAGGTTGTTTTTTACCCGATGATGAATTTCCTTCATCAGCGTTTCGTTCTCATTATTCTTGGACTGGATCAGCTTGTTTTGCTTTGCCAGATCTTCATTGGCCTTGATCAGGCTGTTTTCGGAATAGGTCTGGAAGAGGATGAACTGCCGCATCAGGTAGGCCACCACAAAAAACGCGAACAAGACTTCGATATAGTCGGCAAGGATCTCAACATTGGTCTTTGGCTCTAACACCTGGATGTGTGTGTTCAGTGTGAACCAGTAGAAGTACGCCAACCCGACTGCGTTCCCGAAGATAAAAAGTACACCATAGACCCAGCCCAACCCGATAAAGGCGAGGATAATGCTGATCACGACCCACATGAAATCCACGTAATGTGTGAAGCTCAGCACATAGTTCATGGCAAAGTGTGCGAGCAGCGATCCGGCAACCGCATACACCCAGAACAGTGGCTTGTAGTTTTTCGAGATGGCGAGGTATACAAGGCATGAGCTGGAAATCACCAGGGTGATAGCCGTTGGTATCAGTGCAGTGATACTGCTATAGGCGTACATGGTGGTGAGTACGGCAAAGATCAGCGTAAACGCAAAGGAAATCCTCCAGGCCAGCAGAAATCTTCCGCGGTCATAGTAGCTTTCAAGGGATGATATGTCGGGCACAAGAAACCCCACGTTCAACCGATCAGGCGAAGTATTCCTTCAGTTCTCCTTCGAAGTATTGCAATGCGTTACGCACAGGTAATGGGATTCCTCCACCGTGTGCACAAAGCGATCCCTGTTCCAGGGTTGTCAGCAGATCGTCGAGCAGTTTTCGATCAATCTTGTATTCACCGTTCAGTGCTTTGGCTGTCATTTCCTGACCGCGTTTGGTTCCAAGGCGGCATGGGAAACATTTTCCGCAGCTTTCGTAAGAAGCAAAATCAAAAAGGTGTTCGATGAATTGCAGCATCGGGTAATCTTCCGGTACGCAAACGACTGAAGCATGTCCGAGCAGGAAACCGTTTTGGGCAAAGGATTCGAAATCAATGCTGAGATCGTCAATTTTGGAAACAGGCACCAGACCTCCGAGCGGTCCGCCAATTTGCATGGCTTTTACCGGTTTTCTGAAGCCTCCTCCAAGTTCGTTCACTACGACAGAAAGGGGAGTTCCCATTTCTACCTCATACATGCCAGGCCGGTTGAAGAAGCTGTCCAGACAAACGAGTTTGGTTCCGGAAGAACGTTCTGTTCCCAGGGCTTTCCAGGCAGTACCGCCATTTTCCATAATGTAGTGAAGACTCGCAAGTGTTTCCACATTATTCACCGTAGTTGGCTTGTTGAACAGTCCTTGTTGTGCAGGATAGGGTGGACGCACACGCACTTCCGGACGTTGTCCTTCAATGGAATTGATCAGGGCTGTTTCTTCGCCGCAAATGTAAGACCCTTGTGCCCGGATGATTTTGAAGTCAAAATTGAACCCGCTACCCGCAATGTTTTCACCGATCAATCCGGCCTCGCGCAGGTCGTCGATTGCCTGTTGCACGATCTCCGCCGCATCCGGATACTCTGCCCGGATATACAGCACACCCCAGTTGGCATGCGTCACGTAGCCGGCAATAAGCATTCCGTAAAGCACTGAGTGCGGACGATGTTCCAGCAGGTAACGGTCTGAATAAGCTCCCGGGTCTCCTTCATCGGCGTTGCAGATGATGAACTTGGTGTTGTTCTCTACGTTTCGACAGAATTCCAGTTTGGTTCCCATCGGGAATCCGGCCCCACCCCGTCCACGTACATTGGAGATCTTGATCTCTTCCAGCACATCGGCTGAATTGCGCTTCAAGGCTTCCCTGAAAGAAGCATAATATGTTTCGATATCGGAAAAAGGTTCCGTGAGGATCGTATGTCCCAGCGCTTCCACGTGGTAGTTGTCCTGCGGTCCTTTTTTATCCTTAAGAATGGTGTCCAATTGCGCAATTGCATCGCCAGAGTAATTGCGTCCGGCATAGTGAAAGGCACTGTTTTCATGACAGCGACCAAGGCAGGTCATGTGACCGATCTCATCCGCAGAAAAATGTGATTCAAGGGCATGGTGAACCTTTTCCTGTGTTCCGGCACAAACGCATGCCGTTCCATTGCATACGTAGGCTTTCTTTCCTTTATTTTCCGGCTTCAGGAAATCGTAGAAAGTGGCCGTTCCGTAGGTGGTCGCATCTCCGATCAGGAATTCGTCGGCGAGGCGTTCGAGTTCTTCCTTGTCCGGACTTCCTTCGGGCATGGCGAGTTTACCCATGCGATCAAAGAGGTTGTCTTTTAATCCTTTTCTTCCGGAGAGTTCACTTAAATTTTTTGACATAGCGTTTGTTCAGTTTATCCAGCAATAGTAGTTTGAAAAGTCGTTTTGATACGCTCGGGGTGTGCGTAGCAGGTGGCACGTTCACCCCGGCAAAAGGCCAGCAGGGTAATGCCCAGTTCTTTCGCATAATCCACGGAAAGAGATGAAGGTGCAGACACTGCGCACAGGATCGGAATCCGCGCTTTGAATGTTTTTACCACGATCTCATAGGAAATCCTGCCGCTGACGACAATGCAGGCGGCTTCTTTCAATCGATTGGTCAGGATCAGTCGCCCGATCACCTTGTCCACCGCATTATGCCTCCCGATATCCTCCATGGAAACAAGCAGGTTTCCTTCGAAGTCGAAGGCAGCTGATGCATGGGAACCTCCGGATTGCTGAAATGCGTTCTGCGCCATTTGCATTTTGGCAAACAGCTCCGGGATCATGCGGCTGTCGATGCTTCTTTTTTCATCGATTACCTTGCCCATAAATGAAAGGTCTTCCAGTTCCGTTCTACCGCAGATTCCGCAGGAAGAAACCGACAACAGGTTCCTGCTGTTCGAATAGCCACTTTCCAGCATTTCTTCCGGAATGGTCATGTCTACAATGGTAACCACCCCATCGCTGTTTTCCTTTCGCAAAATGATATCGGGTGAATCGGCTGCAGGTTTGAGTACACCTTCCGAATTCAGCAGACCACGAACAAGATCCTGGTCGTTGCCCGGCGTTCGCATGGTGATCGTAAAAGGTTTATCGTTGATATTGACCTGCAATGCTTCTTCCACAGTGAGCGAATCCGTCACCTTCTGCGCGTCGCCGCCATCGAATTTTATTCCCTGGTATTCCCTTACGGCCATTGGGTCTTTAATCAAACCTCATAAAGATAAGGATTTCGGTCAATTGGACGGGAAAAGATCTCGAGCGATGGCCGAACCGGGAATCCAGCCTTCAATGTCCTCATCCGAAGAAGGATCCATCCAGCGAATGTAGTACCAATCGTTTTGACTCTGGCCTCCGGAGAGTTTTCCCTGTTCCGCCTTCAGTGCGAACAGAAAAATATCGTAATAATCGAATGATCCGATCACCTCGGAATGTATGGATGGGGTTTTGTAGACGGGAGTGAGCGTTTTTATGCGAATGAACAGTTCGTCATTCACATCCTCCGGTGTGATTTGGCGCAATACAAGCTTTGCCGTATCGGGGTTCATGACTTTTCCCCAAAGTTCCGTGATGAGTTGTGCCGCCTCGGCTTTTTGTTCGGCTTTTTCCAGTGTGGGCATCATTTCCTTCAGGGTTTCCGCCCGGTTGCGCATTTCCTCCCTGAGCGCCTCGAACTGAACACCAAAATAGTCTGCGGTATATTCTTCGGTGCTATCACCCCAGGAGATTGTGCGTAAATGATCGCCGGAGTCATAATGAGAAGGATAGACGACCTCAACGATACTTTGTGCTTTGTCAAATAGCACAATGCGTTCGGCGGTGTAGATGTTGTTACCGTCTTCGTAATAAGTAGGATTCCCGTCTTTATCAAACCAATACTGGTAGCCGTATTCCGAATCTCCCTGACAATAGGCCCCGTAGGCTGTAACCCCCATTATCTTGCCACTCTGGGTTTTATAAAGGGTGTACGATCCGTGGCCATCCGACCCGTCGTATTGGTCGCACAATACATCATCTGATGGCCAGCTAAGTGAAATGGAAGTGATTTCCGTACCATCCGGCAAATGTTCCCAAAAGGAAACAAAGGGATTCAGGCGTTCAAGTACCGAATCGGGAACTTCCGACTGAGCGAACGCGCCGAGACAGTATTGCGCACTTAAAATTATAAGGGTCAGATATTTCATTCTTTTAGCGTGTGGGTTTGGTCTTTTGGAATTGCGGTTTGAAAACTTGTCACGAAACAGCTTTCACCAATCTACGGTTTTCCACTGATTCGTTGTATCTTGGCGACGCGAAAACATACAAAACAATGAAAAAGTTACTACTCTTTACTGTCTATTCAATGGTTGTAACCGGTTTAACTCATGCACAGTGCAGCGGGTTTTATGAAAGCTGGGAATCAGGGGGCTATTCACCCACCTGGACCAATGCTTCCGGCACCACAACTTTCACTGCCGAAACAACTCCAACGCCTCCTGACGGGGTTTATAACATGCGAGTTCAGGGAGTGAGCGGTCACCTGGGAGCCCTTTCCACTACATTTCCGGCGATTACACCGAATTCACTCAGCTGGTGGGTATATCCTGTTTCTGCTACTTCCGGATGCTATATGGTAGCCGGAGATGCTACGACAACGGCGAGTGACTGCATTGTATTCTGTTACTGGCAGGGAGGTAACAGCCAGTTCCGTTTTTATGCGGGGACAACATTTTACAATCACCCGGCTACTCCGAACCAATGGTACCACCTTTCGATCCGTAATATTGATTGGACAAACAGACTATTCGACATCTATATTGATGACGTTCTGTATGTCACGGATTTCCCTTTTCGAAGTACGACGGATTCGGACATGACACAAATTCACTTATACCACGTGACTTCATCCGATGGTTATTACGATCAGATTCAGGCGGGAGGTGTTCCGGTGACGTTTACGCTGGATGGAACGGATGTGAGTTGTTATGGAGATACAAACGGGATGATCGATCTTACTACAACCGCCGGAGTTTCCCCTTACACCTACCTGTGGAATGATGGGTCGGTGACTGAAGATATTTCCGGACTTGCTCCCGGAACCTATTCGGTAACCGTTACAGATTCCATCGGATGTTTTGGAACAGATTCACTGACCATTTCGGAGCCGGCTCCACTGGTATCTACAGGCCTTGCCGTAGGACCTACTACTTGCGGAGGTGCTGACGGATACATTGATGTACTTGTGAGTGGCGGAACACCAGGATACGTTTATGACTGGAACAACGGAGATTCTTTGGCAAGTATTACCGGATT
>JBNKYR010000161.1:0-8812 GCA_050300995.1 Crocinitomicaceae bacterium
TCATCATTCAAAAAAGCTACGTATAAATTCGACCTGAACGGTTTCGATATGGAAGAATCCGAAGAAGACCTGTTCAAGGACAAGCACGAAATGCTCAATGTATTTCAGATCAACTACGCCGTTGATTCACTGCAGGATCATGCTCTGCAAATCATGGAAAACTTTCTGCTGAGCCTGAAAAATGAGCACGGTTTTTATCAGGCTCATTATTACGAAATGAACAGTGATACACTGGAGGGCCTCGTAGCAAATCTTACCGCCGCGACTGACACGCTAATCGTGTTCGATCAACTTACGAAAGCGGAAAAGATTCATGCGATCAACCAGGCCCAGACCAAAGTGCGAAAGATCAACGAAAACCTAACGCATCAGGAACAATTCATGAAAGCTCTGGAAAGAGACATGAACACGTACCTGATCGAATTTCACCGAAAATTTGCCCTGACCTTTGCCATTATTGTGTTGTTCTTTGTCGGAGCACCATTGGGCGCAATTGTCAAAAAAGGAGGTTTCGGTGCACCGGTGGTCATTGCAGCCCTCTTGTTCATGGTTTACTTCGTATTGATCACTATCGGCGATAACCTCGCCATGTCAGACACCATTTCCCCCATGCTTGGAATGTGGTTTGCCACCGTCGTGCTCACCCCGATCGCCATCTGGCTTTTGCGTGCAGCAGCAAACGATGCGCCACTCTTCTCGTTTCCGCTCTGGAAAAAACTGCTCAAACGGAAACCGTGAAGATTCTCCACATCAGTAACAAGCCGGTTTATCCGCAGGTAGACGGCGGAAGTATGGCCATGAAGCAATTTCTTTCCTGTCTTCTTCACGCAGATTGCACCGTAAAACACCTGACGATCTCCACCGATAAGCACCCTTTTTCAGAAACTGCTTATCCCGAATCTGTTCGAAATGCTGTTCAACCGGAATCAGTTTATGCCGACACAAAAGTCACTCCATGGAAAGCCCTTCCCCACCTGTTCGGAAAACGTTCCTACAACATCGACCGCTTTTACGTCCAGGAAATGACTTCCCGAATCACTGAAATTCTTCAAACGGGTAACTTTGACGCCGTAGTGCTGGACAGCTTGTTCGTAACACCCTATCTGGAAGATATCCGCAAGCATTTTGGAGGGAAAGTGGTTGTCCGGACCCACAATGTGGAAAGTGATATCTGGCAGGATCTTACGGAAAATACCTCGAATCCGCTGAAGCGCTGGTTTCTAAAAAAGCTAACCAAAGACCTTCGACGCTACGAGAACACGGTGCTGCAAAACGTCAATGGCATTCTTTCCATCAGTGATGACGATGCCCAACGTTTTCGATCCCTGGGAATCACGACCCCAATCCGCACTATTCCTGTGGTAGTGGAAACGGCCGGAAATCTCCCTGAATCCGGAAACGATCTGTTTCATGTCGGCTCGATGGATTGGGCACCAAACATTGACGCTGTAAACCGTTTATTGAAGATCTTTCCCGAAATCCGCAAACAGCAGCCGGATACAAAACTGTTCATCGCCGGAAGGCACGCACAACAGGTTTTGACCGGCAGGAAACAGGAAAGTGTTATCGTTGAAGATTTCGTCGATGACCTGCAGAGCTTCATGCAAAAAGCAGGAATTCTCGCCGCCCCGATCAACTCAGGGTCAGGAGTTCGCATTAAGATCCTCGAAACAATGGCAGCAGGTATTCCGGTTGTCACAACCTCCAAAGGTGCCTTGGGAATTAATTGCCGGGAATCCAGTTGTTTGCTGATCGGTGACAGTGATGAAGCATTTGCAGATGCCTGTTTAAGATTGATCCGAAACGAAGATCTCCGGAAGGAAATAGCCGGAAATGCAATGGAGTATATCCGGAAAAACCATAATATTGACACTGCAAGCGCAGATATCATTGAATTCCTCCAAAGCACATAAAAAAAGCCTGCTGATGCTGGTTTCTCGTTTTCCTTTCCCATTGGAAAAAGGAGACAAATTGCGAGCCTACTACCAGCTCATGGAATTACAGAAAACCTACGATGTAACACTGGTCGCGCTCTCTGATAAGGCGGTCAGTACCGAACAAATGGACGCCATCCGTGCATTCTGTAAAGACATTCATGTTTTCCGCCTCGGCTTTTTCACCAAAAGCATTCAATTGTTCCGCTGCCTGTTCAATGGCAAACCTTTCCAAACCGGCTATTTCTATAACTGGAAGGCTTCAGCGGCTATTCGAAAGTTGATCGCTAATGGCAACTACGATCATATCTATTGTCAACTTTTGCGCACCACCGAATATGTAAAAAACGAGCATCGGATTCCAAAAACACTGGACTACATGGATGCCCTCAGTGCCGGTATCCGGCGCCGGGTTGAATTACAACCATTTTACCGCAAGTGGGTTTTCAGGTCCGAAGCCAGGCGTTTGGCAGCTTACGAACGCAACATCTTCGACTATTTCGAGCACAAAACCATTATCAGCGAACAGGACCGAACGCTCATTCAACATCCTGACAGAGACAAGATTCACATCGTACCGAACGGTATTCACAGTTCCTTTTTTGAACGCCCGGAAATAAACACAGACCATGATTTTGTGTTCGTGGGAAACATGAGCTACCCTCCCAACATCGAAGCCGTTCAATACATTGCCAAACACGTTTTACCGGCGTTTCCGAAAGCAACATTCCTGATCTCAGGTTCCTCCCCTGACCCGGTCGTAAAAGCCCTGGCACAACGCAACGAACGTATTGATATTACGGGTTGGATCGATGACATTCGCACCTCTTATTGTCGCGGAAAGATCTTCCTGGCCCCCATGATGATCGGTACCGGGATGCAGAATAAATTGCTGGAGGCAATGGCCCTGGGAGTACCATGTGTAACGACTCCACTGGCAAACAATGCCATTCGTGCCACACACGAAAAAGAGATCATGGTCGGAGATGATGTAGAATCCATTTTGAATGCCCTTCGCCGGCTCCTCGAAAACCCTTCATTTGCTGAAACAATTGGAAAAGCCGGTTCTGAATTCGTTAAAACAGAATACAGTTGGGAAAAATCCGTTTCGGAACTGGTCGACATCATGCAAACTCCACGTTCCTGAGGGAATGAGGTTTTTCCTGAAATCTACCATTAACTGAGATATTTCGAGTAATTTTGCAGCAATCTAAGGAGAAGCAGGGCATGGAGTTTAAACTGAATACCATTGAAGAAGCCATCGAAGACATTCAGAAGGGGCGGGTTGTTATCGTTGTAGACGATGAAAACAGAGAGAATGAAGGCGATTTTGTTACGGCGGCGCGCAACATTACCCCGGAAATCATCAATTTCATGGTGACGCACGGTCGCGGACTCGTCTGCGCACCTTTGGTGGAGGACCGTTGCGAAGAACTCGGACTTGAGTTGATGGTACAAAACAATTCCGCTGCTTACGAAACACCTTTCACCGTATCTGTTGACCTTATCGGACACGGTTGCACAACCGGAATCAGTGCTGCCGATCGGGCCAAAACAGTAAAGGCGCTGATCGATCCGAATATCCGCCCTGAAGAACTGGGAAAACCAGGACATATCTTTCCTTTGCGTGCCCGAAAAGGAGGCGTTTTGCGCCGTGCAGGACATACAGAAGCGTCGATCGACCTCGCACGTTTGGCAGGATTTGAACCGGCCGGAGTGATCGTCGAAATCCTGAACGAGGATGGTAGCATGGCACGTCTGCCGCAATTGGTTGAAATTGCAAAACGCTTTGATCTTAAGCTCGTTTCGATCGAAGATCTCATCAAATACCGCATTAAAACGGAATCCCTGATTGAGAAGGTAATTGATGTGAAGCTTCCTACCAAAGTGGGCGACTTCGATCTTTACCTGTACCGGAACACCAACACCGATGAAGAGCACCTGGCCCTTGTGAAAGGAACATGGGAACAGAATGAACCAGTATTAGTGCGCGTACACTCCTCCTGCATGACGGGTGATATCTTCGGTTCATGCCGTTGCGATTGCGGGCCACAATTGAACAAGGCCATGGAAATGATCGAAGAGGAAGGCAAGGGTGTAATTGTATACATGAATCAGGAAGGCCGCGGAATTGGTCTGACAAATAAACTGAAGGCCTACAAACTTCAGGAAGAAGGTCTCGATACCCTCGAAGCGAATATCAAACTTGGTTTTAAAGGAGATGAACGCGATTACGGGATCGGTGCACAAATCATCCGTGACCTTGGCATTACCAAATTACGTTTGCTTTCGAATAATCCTACCAAGCGTACCGGACTGATCGGTTATGGACTGGAAATTATAGAAAACGTACCGTTGGAAATTGAGAGCAACGAGCACAACGAGTTGTACCTGAAGACCAAGCGCGACAAAATGGGGCATTCCCTCAAACTGAACAAGTAAATGCTCAAAACCACAGGAATTACCAAATCGTTCGGCGATCTACAGATACTGAAAGGAATCGATCTGTCGGTTGAGGCTGGCGAAGTGGTTTCTATCGTGGGATCTTCCGGTGCAGGAAAGACAACACTTCTGCAGATCCTGGGAACGCTTGACCGTCCGGACTCCGGTGAACTCCTGATTGATGGTATCAATCCGTTTTCGCTTTCGGAACGTCAATTGGCCGCTTTTCGGAATACATCGGTCGGATTTATTTTTCAGTTTCATCAATTGCTTCCGGAATTCACGGCAGTAGAGAACATCATTCTGCCTGCGTTGATCAAAGGAGTGGCCATGAATACAGCAAAGAAAGACGCCATGCGTTTACTGGAGATCCTTGGACTTGAAAACCGGGCAACACATAAACCGAATGAACTTTCAGGAGGTGAACAGCAGCGTGTGGCGGTAGCCCGGTCGTTGATCAACCAGCCGAAGGTCATCTTCGCGGATGAACCATCCGGAAACCTTGATAGCCATAACTCTACTGAACTGCACCAACTGTTCTTTCACCTTCGGGATGAATTCAACCAGGCTTTTGTGATTGTAACGCATAACCAGGAACTCGCGAACATGACTGATCGCAAACTGACCATGTCTGACGGTCTGATCCTTCCTTCCACATGACGCGTTCCGAACTCCGGGAATACCTCGATTTCAAAGCAGCACAATACAATCAACCGGCGTTTGTAAAAGACGACCCCATTCAACTTCCACATCGGTTTTCACGAAAAGAAGACATTGAGATCATTGGCTTGCTGGTTGCTACCATTGCCTGGGGAAAGCGGGAATTGATCATCCGAAGCGGAGAAAAGATCATTCGATTGATGGGTGAAGATCCTTATGGATTTGTCATGAATTACGCTCCAAATGATTTGCCCGACTTCGTACATCGAACCTTCAACGGTGAAGACCTGGACTTCTTCTTTCGAAGCCTCAGAAATATCTACGAGAAAGATGGACTTGAAGCGGCCTTCTCCCCTCACCCTGATATTCCGGGAGCGAAAGGACGAATCATACAATTCCGTGAACGATTCCTGGATTACCCGCACGAAACGCGCTCCGAAAAACATCTTTCCGATCCCGGTAAAAACTCAGCCGCCAAACGTCTAAACATGTTTCTTCGCTGGATGGTACGCAAGGATAATTGTGGCGTCGACTTTGGCATCTGGAACTCCGTTGATCCTTCCGAGCTAAGTATCCCCCTGGATGTACACACCGCCAATGTCTCCAGAAAACTCGGATTGTTACAACGCAAACAAAACGACTGGAAAGCGCTGGATGAGATCATGGAAGCACTCCGTGAATTCGATCCGAAAGATCCGGCAAAGTATGATTTTGCACTGTTTGGGATCGGGGCTTACGAGAAATAGGAGACGTTATTGTTGCTTGATCAGCTTCACTCTCACAGGAATATCACCCACTGAATAAACATCCAAAAAGTACATTCCTGCCGAATAAGCAGACAAATCGATGGTTGCAATCTGCTCACCCGGGAAATCGCCAAATGTCGCTACCAGTACCCCTGAAAGATCAAATACCTCTACCCGATCAAGGAAAGATGACGTGGAAATATTAACCTTCCCTGAAGTCGGATTGGGAAATATACTCAAGTCCGCCAGCACGGTTTCCTCAAGCCCTACAGACGAGTCGATCACTTCTACCTGAACAGTCACGGTTGAACTATTTCCGGAAGGGTCCGTGGAAGTCAGGTCTACATCATAAACGCCAACCGCAGAGAACGTCGTCTGGCTCAGGCTCTGAGTGATCGAACAATTGTCGTAGCTTCCATTGTCAACATCTCCCGGAGTGATCACATACGGATTACTTGTACTCAGATTCACCTGGATATTCTGCCCGATCGTTACCGGTGTAATTGTATCATATACAGTAACAGTAATGTATGCAGGGGTAACGTTTCCACCGAAATCCACAGCTGTAAACGTTACATTATTCACACCGGTATCAAAACAAAAGAAAGAAGTTTTATTCAAACTCATCCAGTTGATTCCGCAATCGTCGTATGACCCGGCATCAACCTCCGCCGCAGTAAGGATCACATTTCCGGATGCGGAAAGGTAAAGCGCAGTGTCCACTGCCAAAGCTACAGGAAATACAGTATCCATCACGTAAACCGTCATGGAAGATGTCACACTATTTCCTGATTCGTCAACCGCCGTAACCTGAACGGTCTGAGCTCCTACATCACTACAAGAGAAAACAGAAGGCGAATACGTGATCGTATCTATCCCGCAATTGTCTGAGGAACTCACCAGAATATCTGACAACAGCAAGGTATCCTGACCGCCAGACGGTAGAGGAAAATTGTAGGATAACTGCAAGGTAACGGAAGGAGGTGTATTGTCTACCACTGTAACAGTTGCTGCGCAAACATCTGTATTTCCGGACGCATCCGCAACAGTCAATTGAACGGTGTTTGATCCGAGATCTGCACAACTAAAAGTCGTATTGCTTAACGCATAGCTTGTAATTCCGAGATTATCGGTACTCAAGTTGTCAATGTAACTCGAATCGATCACCGCAATGCCGGAATTATCCAGGTAAACCACCGTATCGGTGCAATTTGCTACCGGTGGCTGCAAATCCGCGAACGGAGATTCCAGGGCACCACAGTCCACCAATCCCTGCTGGATCCGGGCAGCACCGGCATAATCCGTAGTGAAGATCGCTGCATACGCATTATTCCCGTAGTTTACCGCAGATGACAAAGATTGCAGGGAGTAATCGAATGAAGAGGCATCAAAAGGCGCGGAATTCAGGTTTGATGGAGCTACAAACAACGGATCGACATCCAATACATTGATCCCTGTGCTATAGCCATTCTCAACGATACAGTTTTCTACATTATTCCCCGGATCGATCTGCACGGAATTGTCCGAATTCGTATTTCCATAAATGATGCAATTCCGAATATTCATGGCAGAATTCGACTGATAGATCATCTCGCTGTAAGGAGTAAATGACGAATTATTCCGGTTGTGGCAAATGGTTGAATTGGTGATCGAAGAAGAATTCGCTGCAGAAGAATACGAACTTACAAGTGAGCCACTGGGATCATTGAGCAGGTTTCCGATCAACAGCGAGTTATTGATCTCAAAACGCTGCACCCCATTATCAATGGAGATCATATCCAATGAAGTACAGGTATTGTTGGAGATCAGGCATCTTTCGAAAACGAGCTCATCACCGTCAAATGTAATCACTGTACCATCACGCGAATTCTGACCGATAAAGCTGCAATCATAGAGGTAAATATTCGAATTCGAACCGTTATCGGCATAGATCCCTCCACCGCCGTAGTTGTAAGATCCATTGTACCAGAAATCACAGTTATTATAGGTGACATTCGATTCATCAACCCACATTCCTCCTCCTTCGCGGTAAGCATAATTGTTATAGATCACGCAATTATTGATCGTGATCTGCGCACCGCCATTATTGTTCAGGTACGCTCCGGCTCCTCTTCCTGAAGAAGACCCATCGTAACCGGAAACAATTCGAAAACCGTCCATAATGAAGTTCGTGGTAAAGTTTTCGATACGAACGATCTTACGTGTATTGTCCGAATTATCTCCCAACTGTCCGATATCCCCACTGAGCGTAGTCGGATTCGCCGAAATGTTCCGTTGATTGATATTGGTCTCGGTCCCGGCAAATCCTCCGTAGACGTTCACACCGTTCTTCATGACAAAGGAAATATCCCTGTCCAGCGTAGTCGTTGGCTTGTACAGGCCGGTAGCCACCCAGATCTCGTCGTTAATAAAAGCAATACTGAGGGCTGTTTGAAGATCAGTGTAAGCATTCGTCCAACTGCTTCCGTTATTGGCTCCGGTTGCGTTTACATCTACATAGATCACCGATGCCCTGGTCGTGTAAACGGTCAGCAATGTAACTGCCGTCAAAAAAGCGATTTTCTTCATGAGAAAAATTGATTGAGCTAGTTAAATTTAGGAAATATTCCCACTCCTCGTGACGAAACCTGTATCTGTAGTTATTTTTCAACAAGAAGGCCTGTATCCTTCTGAAATTATATCTTTACGTTCATGAAGTTTTTGTATCCGGAATTCCTGTGGGCATTGACGGTTCTCGTCATTCCGGTAATCATTCATCTATTCAACTTCAAGCGCTACAAAACGCTTTATTTTCCAAGCCTTAATTTCATTCGTCAGGTAGATCAGAAAACGCGGTCCACTCAGCGACTGAAGCACCTCCTGATCCTTGCGAGCCGTTTACTGGCTTTCCTGTTTATGGTGTTTGCCTTTGCCCAACCCTATATCCCGGATGAAGAAGGAGGCGGAAACGCAAAAGAAGCAGTACTGGCATTTTACGTTGACAATTCGTTTTCGATGCAGGCACATGGTGCGGAAGGCGAATTGCTTTCT
>JBNKYR010000162.1:0-8780 GCA_050300995.1 Crocinitomicaceae bacterium
TTCGTTTCAAATGCAAGGACGACCAGGGAACAGAGATGTTGTTCCGGCCCATCAATCTGGAAGAAAAGTATCAAAAGAACGGTACGCGACTACGTTTGCATTATCGCTTATCGCGTGCCTTCAATGACGGATGCGATCTTGCGCACCCGATCGTTATCGACTTAGTTGAAGAACTTAGCCCCTGATCAGATCGATGCGCGCATCACCGGACTCTACAAGATCGGTAGTAAGCGCCTCACCTCCCAACGATTCAAAAAGAACGTCATTGGCAAGCACTTCATTACACACATATTCTTTGTTCTGAGCAATCGCTTCACGGATCATTTCATTCGTGTCAATGCGGAGCAAGATACGATCGGTTACCTCCAGACCGGAATCTTTACGGAGATTCTGAACACGGTTCACCAATTCACGGGCAATTCCTTCGGCCTTCAGTTCCTCGGTCACTGTCACATCCAACGCAACAGTCAGGTTTCCTTCTGAGCTCACCAACCAGCCAGGAATATCCTGGGCCGTGATCTCAAAGTCTGCCATGTCCAGTTCAACCTCATCGTCATTCACGATTCCCTTCCAACCACCATTCTTCTCAATACCAGCAATATCTTCTGCGCCCATCTGAGCAACCATCGAAGCGATCGCCTTCATGTGCTTGCCGTATTTCGGTCCGATCGTTTTAAAGTTCGGTTTGATGCTCTTCACCAATACACTGTTGTCTTCATTGAGCAGCTCAAGTTCCTTCACGTTCACCTCCGAGAGGATCAGATCCTTCACGAGTGTCAAACGCTGGGCAAAGGCCGCATCCAATACCGGCACCATAATCTTCTGCAAAGGCTGGCGAACACGGATATTCTCTTTCTTACGCAGGCCCAGTACCAGGGAAGAAACGCGTTGAGCCAGGTCCATTCTTTCCTCCAGTTCACTATCGATCCAATCTGATTTCACTTCCGGGAAATCAGCCAGGTGCACCGACTCCACTTTGTAGCGACCCGTAACGGCATTCAGATCAAGGAACAAGCGGTCCATGTAAAACGGCGCAATCGGTGATCCGAGAATTGCCACTGTTTCCAGACAGGTATACAAGGTTTGATATGCCGAAAGTTTATCTTTTGCTCCGGCAGCATCATCCGCAGACTGCTTCCAGTAACGACGACGACAAAGGCGTACATACCAGTTCGAAAGCTGATCGCCCACAAAATCCTGGATCAAACGACCGGCGCGTGTCGGTTCATAAGATGCATACGCCTGATCGACATCCTTGATCAACGAGTTCAATCGGGATAAAATCCAACGATCGATCTCAGGACGCTCAGCGATCGGTAGATCCGGCTCCGAATAATCAAAGCCGTCAATGTTCGCGTACAATCCGAAGAACGAATAGGTATTGTAAAGGGTCCCGAAGAATTTGCGTTGTACTTCGGTGATCCCGTCAAGATCAAATTTGAGATTGTCCCACGGCTGTGCATTGGTGATCATGTACCAGCGTGTGGCATCCGGTCCGTATTTGTCCAGCGTCGTAAACGGGTCAATGGCATTGCCCAGACGTTTCGACATTTTCTGCCCGTTCTTGTCCAGCACAAGACCATTTGACACAACCGATTTGTAGGCTACCGAATCAAATACCATTGTGGCAATTGCATGGAGCGTATAGAACCATCCGCGTGTCTGATCCACCCCTTCCGCAATGAAATCGGCCGGATAACCGGTCCGGTTGTCGATCAATTCCTTATTCTCAAACGGATAATGCCATTGCGCATACGGCATGGATCCCGAATCAAACCACACATCGATCAAATCAGTTTCCCGCTTCATTGGCTTGCCGGAAGGTGAAACCAGGGTAATCCGGTCCATATAATGCTTGTGCAGATCTACTTTTGCATAGTTCTCTTCTGACATATCTCCGGAAACGAAATCTGCCAGTGGATTCACATCCATGAATCCTGCTTCTACTGCTTTTTCCGCTTCTGTTTTCAATTGTTCCACGGAAGAAATACAAACACGCTCGTCACCCTCTTCTGTCGACCAGATCGGGATCGGAATTCCCCAATAGCGCGAACGGGAAAGGTTCCAGTCGTTCAGGTTTTCCAACCATTTTCCGAAACGCCCTGTTCCTGTCGATTCCGGCTTCCACAAAATGGTATCGTTCAATTCCATCATGCGCTCACGAGCCTGTGTTGCACGTACAAACCATGAGTCCAACGGATAGTATAATACCGGTTTGTCTGTTCTCCAGCAGTGAGGGTAACTGTGGACATATTTCTCCACTTTGAAAGCCTTGTTCTCTGTTTTCAGCTTGATTGCCAATTGAACATCCACTGATTTTTCCGGCTCCTGTCCTTCATCGTAATATTCATTCTTCACGTACATACCGGCAAACTCGCCCATGTGTTTGGTGAAACGTCCCTGCAAATCTACCAGCGGCACAGGATTTCCATTGTCGTCCAGTACCAGCATTCCCGGAACACCGGCGTCGGCTGCCACTTTCGCATCGTCCGCACCAAATGTCGGAGCAGTATGCACGATCCCGGTACCATCTTCGGTAGTCACAAAATCTCCCGGAATAACACGGAATGCCTGATCTGCATCTTTGTACGGTTGTGCAAACGGAAGCAATTGCTCGTAACGTAAGTCTACCAGTTCCTTTCCGATACAGGTTCCAGCAATGAAGTAAGGAATGGTTTTATCTCCCGGCGTGTACGCTGCCAACTCTTCTTCTGAAGTGACGTGCACAAATCCTTTCTTCAATTGGTAACCGACCAAATTGCGGGCAAGGATCACATTCACCGGCTCATTCGTATATTGGTTGTACGTCCTGATCAAATCGTATTCAATGTTCGGTCCGACAGTCAATGCCGTATTGGAAGGCAAAGTCCATGGGGTGGTCGTCCAGGCGAGGAAATAAACATCTCCTGTCAACCCAGGCTTAAGGGAGGACGGTAATTTTTGTCCTTCGGACAGTTTGAACTGAGCCACGACAGTCGTGTCTGTCACATCCCGGTAACAACCCGGCTGATTCAATTCGTGTGTTGACAAACCTGTTCCTGCCTTCGGGGAATACGGCTGAATTGTATAGCCCTTGTACAACAAATCCTTGGCGTACAATTGACCCAACAACCACCAAACCGATTCCATATACTTTGGCTTGTAGGTGATGTACGGATCGTCCATGTCTACCCAATAACCCATTTGGCGGGTCAGATTGTTCCAGATATCCGTGTAACGCATAACCGCGTCCTTGCAGGCTTTGTTGTATTCCTCTACTGAGATCTTTGTCCCGATGTCTTCCTTGGTGATGCCCAATTCCTTTTCCACACCCAGCTCTACAGGAAGTCCGTGCGTATCCCATCCGGCCTTACGCTTTACCTGGTAACCGCCAAGTGTTTTATAGCGGCAGAAAATATCCTTGATCGTTCGCCCCATCACATGGTGAATTCCAGGCAAACCATTCGCTGAAGGAGGTCCTTCGAAGAAAATGAACGGAGTCTTACCTTCACGGGTTTCAATTGATTTCTCGAATACCATTCCGGCTTCCCATTGTTCCAAAACACGACTTGCCACATTTGGCAGGTCTAATCCTTTGTATGTCGGATATTTACCTACGGTGCTTTCTTTGACGGTCTGACTCATTGCGTTTACGCGATTTTGAATCGGCAAAGTTACGAAATTGAGGGCAATTAAAGGCCGGATGAACAAGTCATAAAAAAACCGCGCCCCCGGTTGATTTAGGTTAACCAGAGGCACGGCAAAAAGAGTGGAATAAAATTCCTGCTGACGTCTTTACCAGCGTTGCAATACCACTTTTCCTGTGACCCACCTGTCTTCATGCAGGTAGCGAATCAGATAAATTCCAGTGGTGTAACTGCTCAGGTCGGCCTGCTCTACGCGGTCCTTCTTCAGGTTCTTGATGGACTGCAGCAGCTTTCCTGACAGATCGGTAATAAACAATTCGGCGATATCGGTTCCCGGTTTGATGTTCAGGATACCGGTTGTCGGATTCGGGTAGTAACTCCACTCGATCTCCGTTATCGTATTGTTGTTATTTACATTGTTGAGGCTATCGATCACCCGCAATGAATCCACGGAAGCAATGTCCAATGAATCGACCGGCGGAACGGAATCGTTCGGAGTATTGAGTGCTACAAGGGAATCCGGGTAATCAAGATTCAATTCCGGAATGTTTTGTTCGCAATCCGGCATGTACGTATAACTTTTCAGAATGCGCACCATCAAATCATTGAACGTTTCCACCTTGTACTCATCCGTACTCGGTTCAATGTGTGAATTCCCGATTCCGCTGTGATTGGTCAGGAAGGTATACGTTCCATTGGTTCCAATCGCCATCGTGCGCAGCAGATATTCAGTCGCCTTGTTGATACCGCTTGCACCTACCGGCACGATACGGATTCCCTTTTCCGCTGCCTGGCGCATGAGGCTTTCCATCTTCTTGCGATTTGCATCGGAGTTGTGCGGTGGAGCATCCAGAATCAGGAAAAGAATGCGGGACCGGGCAGATTCGTTCCAGGCAAGGCTGTTAATGGCCGTGTCAAGTGCTACTTCAACTGCTTCTTCATAATCGCCGCCACCACCAGCCGACTGCATATTTACGAACTCGACAGATTCCGATAATACCCGGCTGAAATCCATCGTTTGTGTTACATACTGATCTCCGAAATCGCGGTAGAAAACATTCGCGAAGTGAAAGTCGAGTTTATCACTGATCTGCTTTGCCTTGAAAATAACATCGTTCATTTCGGCCTGCAAATACATCAACTCATCTCCCATTGATCCCGTTGCATCTACTACGAACGCAATATCCACCATATTGATGTCCTGGCAGCTGATGTCGAGCATCAAATGATTCATTCCACTCGAAAACGGTTTCACGTCGCGCAGCGTTTCTGTTTTTCCCAGGTAATCGACTTCCATGTACAGGCCGGGCATTGCGACATCACCACCATGTGTGCCCAACCACAATTCCGCCTTTCCGGTGTTATCCGTTCTGGAAGTGAACAATGTTCCCGCAGAACTTTCCATCAAACGTACAATCGCATCTACTACCGGTAAACCGGAAAGCGTATTCAATTGCAAAGTATAACGCCCAACCGGTGCAATATTCCATGCTGCTGCAAAGGCCTTCAGTTCCTCTTCCTTGAGGTCCTGCCACATTTCCCACTTCGAAAAATCATTTACTTCACCGGCTGTCAGCGCACCACTTCTAGGAATGTCTTTCATATCTCCGCCAGACCATCCTTCTGAAAGATAGACACCCCCTATTTCATCTCCCTCTGAAGCGGGAATTCCACCAGTGACAAGACCATCAACGGTTTCTACTCCATAATCCCAGCCGGTAGTTGCGCTCTTTTCTTTGCGGCCGCCACCACGACTTCTTGAAGAGGAATAGGTCAACCCTCTACTCATATCATCGGTAACCGGAACCATCTCGAGATCTTCTGATTCGCGCACTTCTCCGGAACTCCAGGAATACGCATAGCGACTTTCCAGTTTCGGTTCAGGTCGCGAAGGATCAGCCTTCATGGAAAAATCAGAACTCTCATCCGATTTCACTTTCACCACCTTTTCCTCGGTCAGGTATCCGGCATAATTAAACACACAACGATAGGTCCCGGTATCAAGGGCCACATGAAAATTTCCCGCCTTATCGGTCAATACAGAGGCAACCAGCACATCTTCTTTGTAGATATCCACGTTTCCATAGCTCAGGGAGGATTCATGTGCTTCTGATCTTAAATTGCCGCTAAGTGACTGACCGAATACGGCGGTGATACTCATCCAGAAAATACCAAGTAGTAAAAGTGGTTTCATCGCTTCAAATTTTGTTTCAACACGATCAGATACATCCTTGATGTGGATCGGTTCAATATTCCATAAGAAAAAACACAAATTGCGTTACGCCGGAGATCAAAAGCGCCACTTTTCCTGATTCATATCTTTTCATAAGGCGCTTGCAATCTGATCATTAAACTGTTTTTCTTCCCACAAAATTACCCTTGCATCGACGAATTGCGAACCAACTGTACCCAATTCACGTATATTTGAGTGCTTACTAAAATTCAACCATGCGCACGCTTACAACCTGCATCGTATTGCTATCAATGGCCTTTTACGGCTATTCTCAAACGGGCGAAGAAATCCCGAAAGCCACCCAACAATCAGTCGAATTGCTTACTGCCTATCTCACGGAAGGCTGCCATTCGGACCGACAAAAGGCGGATTCCATTTATCACTGGATCACACATAACATTGCTTACGATTATAAGCTCGTTCAGAAAACGGATCCCTTTGGCTACCAATCACCGGAAGAAACGCTGAAATCGAAAAAAGCGATCTGCAACTCCTACGTGGATCTCTTTCAGGACATGCTTCGTGTTGCGGGTATCCACTCGGAAAAGGTTGAAGGATATGTGCACCGCAACGAGCCGGGATTCTACGAAGTACTTTTCGAATCCTCACATGTCTGGATCGCCGTTCAACTGGATGAAAAATGGTACCTCGCTGACCCCACCTGGGATGCCGGTTATATCGGCCGAATTCCGAAAAAGGAAAAAACGTATCCGACAAGCTGGACGAAGGAGCGACATTTTGCTTCCGAGAAAAAACAGCAGAAGTGGGAAACGAAGATCCGGAAGAAGAAGGAAAAGTTTGATCAGAAGATGTCCGAACGTGATCCTTATACCGATAAGATCGGCTTTGTCAGTGATCCCTCCACCCAGTTCTACCTCATGGAACCGGATACTTTTTTACTGACACACATGCCGGTACTTCCCGAATGGCAATTGCGGCACCAGACCCTTTCGATCGAGCAGTTTTCAAGTGAGGACAGTGTCCATCAGTTCATCAAAGCCCCGGACGGACCGGAAGTAGAACCAGAAATTCTGATCGATCTGTTCAAGGAAAAAAACTTCGTGGATCAATGGCTGTACACCGCTGTGGAATCGCAGAAATTCAACCACCGCAACCACGGAACCGCAGCCCTGAACTATTACAATACTGTCGGGGTATTCCTTGATACAAAACTCGGACGGATGCTGAAACGCTACCCGAAACTTCAAACCCAACCCTTGTGGGATGAATTGATAGTGATCTCGGATTCGGCAATTGTGGCTGCCAAAGAAGCCTTGAAAACCGTCAAGGAATCGAAAAAGACCCGGACCAAGTATTACAAGAGTTCATTCAAGGCCGAAAGCAGCGCACAGAAAGCCATCGGAAAAGAAGCCGGAAAAATCGAAAAGATCTTTGAGAAAGTTGATAAAGCGACTGCGACCACCAATGAATACATCGCGGAAGAAATTCCAAAGATCAATGAAAAAATGGCCAAATACGCGCCAATGGTTCAGAACATCAACCCGGATGCCGTAAAGCTGGAAAGCAACGATTCGGATATGATGGCCATTTACACGCACTTTGATTCCATCAACAAACACATCGACAGTACCATTCGCGCATTAAAATACCATCGGGAGCATTCCGCTCAACAAGGATTTCTTGATGCTTTGCTATACGCCAGATGGCACGTAGATTACTCCAATGCCTTCGTCTCCATTTACTCGATGAGCACACTTGATTCCGTTGCCTTTCACGACGCCATGGCGGTGAAGTCGCTGGAACAGGCCCAAAAAATTTATGACGATTCACTCAGTCATGAGGTTCTTCCGAAAGACCTTTCCAAATCGGTGAAAGCACTCGAAAGCTATGTCAAAGGACAACGGACACGTCTCCAGGAACTGGAGGATAACAAACAGATCGACAAGGCTTCACGCATTGAAAAAGAACTCTCAGCTATCGTAAATAAACGTTTTCAGGAATTATTGCAGCTCGATCTGAGTTCCCGTGCTTACCACGATTACCTGATGCAAAATATGCGTATCATCGAGCGGGCTCAGGATCACCTGAACAATAGCTGGAAGCACCTTGAAAGGTCCAGGGAGCAACGCGATGAGCATTTGCAGAAAGATCTTGAGATCGAATACGAGCGCCTCGAAAAGCTCTATATGAAAATTCAGGAAGAGGCTCGAAAGTGGAAAGCCGAACTGAAAACACGACTCAAATAGGCAGTTTCCTAAAGAACGTTAAAAGCATCCGGCGATGAAATATTCGTGTGTGTTCCTTGTTATGCATGGAGATATGATGTAATTTTGTCGTGACTAGAGAGATGGCTACGTACACACCAGGTCCTTTTTTGGAACAGATTGAATTTCCCGCCGACCTTCGGGAAAAATTTACAGTGGAGGATCTTCCGCAGGTAGCGGATGAACTACGCCAGTACATCGTTGATGTCATCTCCGAAATCGGGAACAGTCACTTTGGCGCCAGCCTCGGCGTGGTGGAAATGACTGTCGCACTTCATTATGTTTTCAATACACCTTACGATCAGTTGGTATGGGACGTCGGACATCAGGCCTACGGACATAAGATCCTGACCGGTCGAAGAAGTGTTTTTCATACTAACCGCATCAAAGGCGGAATCTCCGGATTTCCAAAGCGTTCGGAAAGCGAATACGATACCTTTGGGGTGGGCCATTCTTCTACATCCATCTCAGCAGCACTTGGAATGGCCGTCGCTAATCGCTACAAGGGAGAGAAGGAGCGTCAGCACATCGCCGTGATCGGTGATGGTGCCATGACTGCCGGATTGGCCTTTGAGGGTCTGAACCATGCCGGATCCGAAAAAGATGTGAACCTGCTAGTCATCCTCAACGACAACTGTATGTCGATTGACCCGAACGTAGGAGCACTGAAAGAATACCTGACCGACATCACAACAT
>JBNKYR010000163.1:0-8776 GCA_050300995.1 Crocinitomicaceae bacterium
TCGGTGACCATCAACGACGACTCCGTCAATCCCTCGGGTGGTGGAGGCTGTTTTGACCTTATGGGCGACCAGATCGTACCGACGGACGTGATCGGAACTGATTACATCGTCAACATCGGATTTCTTAATGCGGGATCCAACGAATCCATCTTCATTATCCCGGCAGAAAACTTCACGACGGTCACGGTGAATGATGGAGGAACAACTACGCAGTTAATGAACCAGGGAGAAACCTGGCAATATTCAATTACCCAGCCACTGACCTATGTTTCCTCGGATAAACCACTTTACCTGGTACACATGTCCGGTTACGGCTGCGAATTAGGACTGGCCATTCTTCCGCCACTGAACTGCGCCGGATCAAACGAAGTTTCCTTCGCACGGAATAACAATCAACAATTCCTTCTCAACCTGCTTTGTGCAGCCGGAGACGAAGGCAATTTCACGCTTACCGGTCCGGGAACGGGAACGGTGCCCGCCGCTGCCTTTTCACCGGTTCCTGGTACAGGAGGTGCGTGGGTTGGAGCACAGATTGACTACAGCACAGTGGAAATTCCAAGTGGTACACAAAATACCATTTCCAATTCTTCCGGATACTTCTCGATGGGCGTAATCAATGGAGGTGCCACTACCGGTTGCCTTTATCATTACATGTCATCCTTCCACCGAAAAGTGATTACCAATGCCGGAAACGACACGACACTCTGTAATGCTGAGAATGTGGTAAACCTGAACGGAAGTGTATCCGGTGGTACAACCACAGGTGTTTGGTCTGTACTTGACGGAACCGGGGTGCTCAACAACCCTACAAACCTTGTCACAACGTACGATCCGAGCCCGGGAGATTACACGCAAGGTTACGTGACTTTTGTACTTGCATCCACCGGGAACTGCGAACCGGTCACAGATACCATGCGTGTGGATTACATTCAATCTCCTCTGGCTGATGCAGGCACAGGCTCTTCTTATTGCAAGAACAACGTCGGAGCCATTCCGGTAAGCGGAAGTGTTTCTTTTGCGGCCGGAGCCAGCTGGTCCGGTGGAACAGGAGGGGCCTTCGGAAACCCGGGAAGTCTTTCCACGACTTACACTCCTTCTCCAACGGATATTGCACAGGACAGTGTTGTTCTTTACCTGACATCCGCGGGTAGCCTTTATGCATGTCCGGATCACATGGATTCCGTGATCATTTATTTCACCGAACCACCATTGGTTACTGCCGGGGCTGACCTTGTATTGTGTTCCAGTGAATCAACAATCAACCTGAACGGATCGGTATCAGGAGCAACAACCACTGGTACCTGGACCACCAACGGACTCGGAGCATTTTCTCCATCTGCCGATAACCCGACAACCGATTATCTGATCAGTTCTTCGGATATTACAGCAGGTGGCATTTCGTTAACACTTACCAGTACCAACAATGGTAGCTGTCTTGCAGAAACCGATAGTATTCAGGTAACCTTCCTGGACGAACCTGTGGTACAGATCACTTCTGCCGATTCGGTATGTTCCAACCTTAATTTACTTGATCTTGACGGGACGATATCTCTCGGATTCTCCTCCACCTGGACATCGACAGGATACGGATCAGTTGTGTCTCCATCCTCATTGAACACACAATACACGATCTCAGTACTGGATACTACATTGGGATATGTTGATGTATTCCTTTCATCCAATCCGGGAATTTGTCCGTCCGTGACCGATTCCCTGCGCATTGTTTTTATCGACCCTCCGCAGGCGAATGCAGGACCGGACCTCGACTTCTGCGACAACCAGGTCGTGCCACTCAACGGATCGATCTCTGGAATTGTGACTACCGGTAGCTGGACATCAACCGGTACCGGGTCCTTCAGTCCGGGAAGCAATTTCGTGGTAACGAACTACATCCCATCGGCTGGTGATGTAGGAAACGGATCTGTTGATTTGATCCTCTCTTCCAGCAGCGTGTTTGGCTGTCCGCCAGACAATGATGTAATGACCATTACCTTCAAACCGGCGCCAACCGCTGCGTTTACCGCCACTGAAGAATGCGCCGGCGACAACACGGTGTTTACCGATCAGTCATCTGCAACTTCAGGTTCGGTGAATTCATGGCAATGGGATTTCGGCGAAGGTGGTTCATCCATTGTACAAAACCCATTGTATGCCTACAATGCCGGTAGCACATATGATGTAACCCTGATTGCCGGTGGTAGCAACGGCTGTTACGATACAACTACCGTTTCGGTAACCGTGAATCCATTGCCGTTTGCCAACTTCCTTACCGGTATCGGTTGTGAGAACACTCCGGTTGAATTCACCGACATCTCTACTATTTCAAGCGGATCAATTGTCGGTTGGGATTACGATTTTGGTGATGGAGCCTCAAGCAACAACCAGAATCCGACCTACACTTTCACAGGGTCAGGAACCCAGCAAGTGGTACTCACCGTGACATCAGACATGGGATGTACAGATGACACAACGATGGCACTTACCATCAACCCGGCACCAAATGCCGACTTTGATTTCTCTCCGAATCCGGCCCTCGTACTGGAAGACGTTTTCTTTAACGACCTTTCCACAGGTACTAACCTCCAACAGTGGTACTGGGATTTCGGTGACGGTGAAGCTGACAACATTCAAAACCCGATCCACGAATACAATGATGGCGGCGACTTCACCATCTATCTGATCATCACCGATGCGAACGGATGTCAGGACACGGCCACTCGTGTAATTACCATTGCACTTCCACCGGTGTTACCGACAGGATTTACGCCGAACGGTGACAACGAAAACGACATTTTCCTGATCCGCGGAGGACCATTCAAGGATGTGGATTTCAAGATTTATAACAACTGGGGAGAGCTGATCTTTACTTCGAACGATGCCCTCGTAGGCTGGGACGGAACATACAAGGGAGAACCCGCTCCTCTGGGCGTTTACACATGGACTTTTGCCGTAACAATGACAAATGATGTCGTCATTAAGAAATCCGGAGACGTGACATTATTAAGGTAATTATGATGAAGAAACTGTACTTTTTTGTTCTGATCACCCTCTGCTCGTTTTCTTCCCGTGCACAGGATGCGCACCTGTCTTTGTACGATGCGGCTCCACTCTATCTGAATCCTGCCATGACAGGTGTTTTTCAGGGAAGCTGGAGACTGCACGGGCAATACCGAACGCAGTGGAAAGCGGTAAACTTTAAACCGTACAATACCGGGCTGATCAGCTTCGATATGCCGGTCAAAAAATGGGGCTTCGGGCTTCAGTTGTCGAATTTCCGGGCTGGAATCGGTAATTACAATGCCTTCCAGGGATTGATCTCCATAGCGTACACTACCTCGATCGACAAGAGCCGGGACCATAACATCTCGTTCGGTGTTCAGGGCGGTGTCACACAGAAATCGGTGGAATATCAGTTGTTGTCGTTCAACAACCAGTATACAACCAACAACGGGGGAGAGTTCGATATGACACTCAACACCAACGAAGACTTCTCCGGACAGTCGGTCCTGGTGCCAAACGTGAACGCCGGATTCCTCTACTTCTACGCGAAACAACAGAGTCGACTGAATCCCTTCGTCGGAATTTCAGCATTCAACCTCACCCAACCGAAGGAAAGTCTCACCGGACTTGATAACCGCCTTCCTATGCGCTTTTACGGCCACATCGGAACGCGAATCAACATTACGGAAACTTTCTACATCATTCCAAAGGTGCTGGTGATGCAACAGGAAAAATTCTTCGAACAAACCTACGCTGCCGACCTCGGTTATTACCTGAAGGGAAGCGATATGTACTTGTTGGGAGGAGTTGTCTACCGAAACAAAGATGCCATGATCATTTCCCTCGGGGCCCGCATGAATGGTTTCGTAGTGAAGTTTGGTTACGACGTTAACGTTTCTTCACTGACAAGTGCTTCTACGGGAAGAGGAGGCTTCGAGATCTCGTTGACTTATATACACCAGAAGAAACAACTGGTTTCCGATAAAATTTGCCCACGCCTGTAATTTAGGACATCCATCATGAAAAGAATCATACTTGCACTTCTGATAGCACTTCCGATGGCCGGGATCAGCCAATCACGTAAGGTTTGGCTCTACCATGCCGACAATTACTACGAGGCGGAAGATTATTACAATGCCCTGCTGAATTACCAGAATGCACTGAGCGATTCGCTCGGATTGCAGGAAGTGACCATTCCTTATGAAGCAACGATCTCCAAGCTGAAACTGAAAGACAAGGATGGAAAAGACCTGGACAGCACGCGTACCGTTCCGGTGAAGGACTACCTCGCTCACCAGATCGCGATGTGCCACCTTCAGACAAAGGACTACAAACGCGCTGTTCAGCATTTCGAGAATACGTCTACGTTCAAGTCGTATCCGGAAGACCTGTACAATTACGCCGTAGCACAAATGAGCGTAAACAATCATGCAGAAGCCGTAAAGCTGTTCGAAAAGTACATTGCTTCGAATAACTATTCTGATTCGCTGCTGCGCAGTGCACAATTGCTCATCACCGGTTGCTACTACGCCATGGACAAGAATCACATGAAGGAAAAAGTGGTTGTGGAAATGCTCGACACCACTACCTTTAACCGGGGAACGGCCTCTTTTGCGCCTGCTTTCTTTGGTTCTGAAAACCGTCTGATCTTTACCAGTGCACGCGAAGGAGGAGTCATTTTTGATCCGGAAAAACAGCAATCGGAGTTTCTCTGTGATCTCTACTGGGCGGAAAAAGACGCTTCCGGCAACTGGTCTGCTGCACAAAACTTCGGTCGTCCTCTGAACTCGGCCGTTCACGATGCGTCCGGTTCATACAACAATCTGAAAAGACGTGAAGAACAAAGTGTGATCTACTACACAAAGTGGAGTGATGAAAACCGCAAGGAGCAGTCCATTTACTTTGCGCGAATGGTCAACTTCAAATTCTATGAATCCTTCAAGCTGCCGGAAGCAGTAAACGTTCCAGGATACAAAAGCATTAACCCTTTTATTTCCCTCGATGAAACCAAACTCTATTTCTCGAGTAACCGTCCGGGTGGAGAAGGAGGAATGGATCTTTGGGTCATTGAACTGGATGAAAACGGACATGTGGTCGGAGAAGCCAAAAACCTCGGAAGACCTGTCAACTCTGAATTGGATGAAGTGAGTCCTTTCTTTCATGAGGCCTCGTCTACCCTGTTTTTCAGTTCCACGGGACACAATTCCATCGGTGGACTGGACATCTTCAAGGCTTCCTACAACAAGGATAACAAGTCGTACGATCACCCGGTCAACATGGGTATGCCGATCAACTCCAGCATGGATGATTCTTACATGATCTGGGACGGACTCATGGAGAAGGGTTATTTTGCCAGCGACCGTGCCAATTGCGAAAACGGTCATTGCTACGATATTTACGAAGTAACCAACGAACCGATCTGGATTACCCTGGAGGGTCATGCTTACGATATCGAAACGGAAGAAATCCTCGCCGATGCCAAGCTCGATTTCAAAGACATCAACAGTTTGATACCCTTCGAGAACCGCACGATCCTGACAGACTCCGAGGGATATTACAAGATTGACATGGAAAAGAGCCAGCAGATCTATATCCGCGCGACGAAGCAATCGTATTTCGCGGCAGGAGAGTCTGTTTCTACACTTCCGATCACTGAGTCAACTGCACTTGTACAGGATTTTTACCTCGGAGCCATTCCGAAAGATGAGATCGAACTTGACGGGATCGAATACGATTTTGATTCGGATAAGCTCCGTGAAAAATCGAAGGAAGTCCTGGATGAGCTCTACAACTTCCTTGTCTTCAACGACAACCTGATTGTAGAAATCAACTCGCATACGGATTGCCGCGGTAGTGATAGTTACAACCGTGATCTTGCTCAAAGACGAGCGAAATCCTGTGTGGATTACCTCATCTCCAAAGGACTTCCGAAAGAGCGTCTGACGGCAAAGGGATACGGTGAAGATCAGCCGAACTACCTCAAGAACGAGAAGAAAAAGCCGATCCTGGATTCCAACGGAAACCGCATTTACCTGACGGAACAATACATCAATACACAAGAGTCCAAGGAACTGCAGGAAGAGTACCACCAGCGAAACCGCCGTACTTCATTCAAGGTTGTCGGGGAAGGCTTTAATGTTGAAAGCCTCTGATCGGTATTACTTTAATGTAATTCCCAGTTCGTCGAGCTGCTCCTGATTCAACGGTGATGGTGCGTCAATCATGACATCACGTCCACTGTTGTTTTTCGGGAAGGCAATGTAATCACGAATCGATTCGGAACCACCCATTGTAGCTACCAGGCGATCAAGACCGAAGGCCAGGCCACCGTGTGGAGGTGCTCCGTACTCGAATGCCGACATCAAAAAGCCAAACTGTGCTTCCGCTTCTTCTTTTGTGAAGCCCAACAAATCGAACATCCGTGATTGCAGGGTGCGGTCGTGGATTCGGATCGAACCTCCTCCCAATTCTACACCATTCATGGCAAGGTCATAGGCATTGGCACGTACTTTTCCGGGAGCCGTTTCGAGCAAATCAATATCTTCCGGCTTGGGTGACGTAAACGGGTGGTGCATCGCATGAAAACGTCCGGATTCCTCATCCCATTCCAACAATGGGAAATCGAGTACCCACACCGGTTTGAATTCATCCGGATTACGCAATCCGAGCTCATTCCCCATGTGCAGACGCAATTCATTCATTTGTTTACGCGTCGTTTCCAGGTTTCCGCTCAACACCAGCAAGAGATCTCCCGGCTTTGCATTGCAGGCTTTTGCCCACTCTGCGAGATCTTCCGGAGAATAGAATTTATCCACAGATGATTTGAAGGTTCCGTCTTCATTGCAACGCACATAAACCAGCCCTTTTGCACCGATCTGCGGACGCTTCACCCAGTCGGTCAATCCGTCAAGTTGCTTTCGTGTATATTCAGCACATCCTTCTGCGTTGATTCCCAACACTACTTCTGCACTATCAAATACATTGAATCCCTTTCCTTTTGTCACCTCGTTCAGGTTCACAAACTCCATCCCGAAACGCATGTCCGGTTTGTCGGAACCGAAGCGTTCCATGGCTTCTTCATAGCTCAATCGCGGAAATGCTCCTTCAAACTGCACACCACGTACTTCACGGAACAGATGCTTAATCATCCCTTCAAAAGTGTTCAGGATATCATCCTGCTCCACAAAGGCCATCTCGCAGTCGATCTGGGTAAACTCCGGCTGACGGTCAGCTCGCAAGTCCTCATCCCGGAAACATTTCACGATCTGATAGTACCGATCAAACCCGGAAACCATCAACAACTGCTTGAATGTCTGCGGAGATTGTGGCAAGGCATAAAACTGTCCTTCGTTCATTCGGCTTGGCACTACAAAATCACGTGCCCCCTCCGGCGTTGATTTGATCAATACCGGCGTTTCCACATCCAAAAACCCTTGCGAATCCAAATATTTTCGGGTTTCCAGAGCGACCTTGTTGCGCAAGCGCAATTTCGATTGTACAGGATTTCTGCGGAGATCGAGGTAACGGTACTGCATACGCAATTCCTCTCCTCCATCTGTTTCATCTTCGATCGTAAACGGCGGCACTTTCGATGCATTCAGCACTTTCAATTCCGTTACACGGATCTCGATCTCACCGGTTGGAATATTCATATTCTTGCTTGAACGTTCGATCACTTCTCCGGTCGCCTGCACCACAAACTCACGTCCAAGCTTACGCGCCGCGGTACACAATTCCGCATTGTCATCCATATTGAAGGCCAACTGAGTGATTCCGTAACGGTCACGAAGAACCACGAAGGTGATTCCTCCCATATCCTTCGATCGTTGTACCCATCCGCTGAGGGTTACCGTACTTCCAATATGTTCAGGGCGCAATTCGCCGCAAGTATGTGATCTGTACATGTCGATTTTTTGAGACTGCGAAGTTACACTTTTTAGGAGCAGAAGCCCATCCCGAAACGAGAAATTCCTATTTCAGGTAGCGTGCGTTCCAGAGATCGGTAAACGGAGCATAAAAGTCGCCGGAACCCTCATAATAAGGCGAAGAGATGATGGAAAACATGTCGTCAATGGATTGGCTGTATTCCTTTCCGCTCAATTTGGAAAGGGTGTAGCCCACACGCATTCCAATAGTGTCTGTGGCAATCCTCGACATGAATCCTGCGCCATTTGCAACATTTTTATCGGGACTGATTCCCACGTTTTCCAGGGATGTTTTCACGAAATTCATGAAGTCTTGCGTCGGCTTTGTGAAAGTGACCAGGCATGGTTCATCCGAATAGGGCGTGAAATTGCTGACGTTAAAAGGATTACTGTATTCTTCGTTCAATACCTGCAACTGCCGGATCGCTTCCTCCGTAGGAAGGTTTTCGTCACAAACCACAGCGTACATACGTTCTGCAAGGTCTACCCAATGTTCCGATCTGCTGCCGTATGCAAGGTTGGCGCCCTTTGTATTTTTCGGGTCGGAAAAACCAATTGTAAGTACCTGAAATAAATTGGAAGTCGCCCAGATACGCATGTATTGTTTGTAAAGATCATAGTCCCGAAAGCTTCGAATAGAGCCGTCCACAAACATGTCCACAATGTGCAACTCGCGTTTGATCGCATCATCCAGGGAAGCAAACTGTTCTTTTGAAAAGTCCTTTCGGAAATGCGCTTTCGAAATCATCGGAAGCACACGCGAAATGAAGTTCACGGAAAGCAAAATGCCCGAACTGTAAAGCGGGTCCACAAAACCGGAAGCGTGCGGAGTAAGAAGGTATCCGTCACCA
>JBNKYR010000164.1:0-8753 GCA_050300995.1 Crocinitomicaceae bacterium
TGAGGTAAGATCCCTCCTCCTTCTGAAGTTCAAAGATCATGCGCCCTTCCTTATTAAATACTTTGTAAACATTGCCTTCCTCATAAGCATAGATGCCCCGGGAAGTGTGTATCGGATCGTTATGCGTGGCAGGAACAATGACTCTTCCATTCATGTCCATCACCCCGTGCTTCTCATCTTTGATAAACGGGATCAAAAACTTAGAATTATCCAGTTCAAAAGGAAGCCCGAACGGAGCAAAGAACGGCATCGAGGAACCGAAAAAGCCCTGCGGCGATCCGTCAATCCCTGCGATCACGTTGTATTCATACGAAGTCTTTAATTCTCCTGTCGAAGACACCAACGCCACACGCCCATTCTTGCCAGCCACGTAGATATTGTTCAGCTCCGCAAGTTTCTCGCATTCGATCTCAAATAACTTCTTCAACCCAAACTGTTCGTATACCTCGTACTTATTTCCCGACTTGATAATTACCCGACCGTCACCCAAATGGCGTACATCAGCAGAATTCATATAGGGTGTCAGGGGAGTTTTGGTTTGATCAGCAATCTTTACCAACCGGCTCTTACCTTCCGGATTCACTTCTCCGTAGACCAATTGCTCTCCGACACGCCCCACAAATGTACCACTGAAGCCCAGATTATACATGGCAACACCAAATTCCGGCATGTTGTTGTTGCTGTATTTGTAAATAATCCTGCCATCCAGCGTCATGATCCCAAGCTCATTTCCTTTCCGGTAATGGAACATTGCAAATTTATCCCGCTCGGAAAACGAGGGAGGTTTGTTCTCCTGTTGAGTGATCATACCCCATTGCATATTGATTCTCTCCGGTAAAAAATCCAGCATCTTGTATTCAGCCGGGAATACCGTACTCCCATCTCCGCGGAACAACCCGAAATTCCCTCCTTTGGCAACCACGTATAAATCCCTTGAAATGGGTTGAAAGGTCGGCTTTCGCTCCATTCCCATTGAAACGGCAAACTCTGTACGCTGATCGGCCTGAGGATTCAGGTAAATCAACTTTCCCTTATCCGGAGGAAATTGAGGAGCAAATCCGGCGTGAAGCGCTTCAGTGTTCTCTCCGGGAGGCGCAATTACCGGGAAACTTGCACTCGTAGCCGTGTTCATCATATGCATCATGCTGACTCCCTGGAAAAGGGTGTCAATACGACTGAACTGTAGCAACGAAGTATACTTCGCGGTGGTCAGGCGCTTCCCTGTCCTGTCCAGAAATCCCATCTTATTACCGCTGAAATAAGGTGCCACAAGTGTTCCCGAGTAAACCACGGCAAAGTCATATTTAAAATCGATCACTACCATGCCGGTCTTCGAGATCACCCCCCATTTCCCGTTCTTTTTGGCTGCTGCAAGCCTGGTTTTCTGATCGAAGGAGTAAACCTCACTGTACTGCGCCGGAATCATCACTTTCCCTTTGGAGTTGATGAAGCCCATCTTCCCATTCGAATCTTTGAACGGAAGTAAGGTCATGAAGAGTGGATTGTACAATTGCAGCAAAGCTGAGGCCTCCTTTAATGCTGAAACGGTGCTGATCTTTTTCAGCACATTTACCCGCTTCAACACATTTTCTGTCAACTGATCATAGTTTACGGCCTTCTCGTAACAGTCGATGGCCAGATCATAGTAGCGCTCGGCCTGATTCATATCCGCACCGTTTACGCCCATCTGATCGAGGTGGAACGCATCTCCCAGCAAACTATACGCAGCCCCCAATTGTTCAAGCTTCTCGTAAGACAGCACATCCAGATTCCGATTTCCCCGGATGAGGGCAACAGATCTGAGCAGGGTATCCTTTGCCTGCTGAAAAGACAGGTCATTGATGTAATACTCTGCAAGCATGACCTTCAATCCCGGATCACGTGGTGCCAGTTCTGAACTTGCAAATTCGGTCAGCTTACGCAGATCAAGTTTGTACTGCGGTTCATTCCTGTGCCTGTTGATGAAGGTCAGCAGGGCTTTTGCTGCCTGCACCGGATACTGTGCACGGAGCCGTGCATTCACTGCTGCTACCGCCCGATCATAGGAGAACTGGTTGTTCGTATAGAGATAGTCAAGATAGGAAGGCAACACATCGATCCTTCCCCGTGAGTCAACGGACATGTTTACTTTGAATAAGCCATAACTTGGTCCCCGCTCAATGCTTCCATTGCCAGGGATATAGGCCATCGGCTTGTAGGCTGTTGCGAACTTTGACAGATCAGCAGTACTGAGGGACGTAACTTCCGAACTTCCGACATTGATGCTATTGATCTTTTCGCCGCCGTTATCACTCTGAAAAACAATATTCACGGGATTTCCGCTTCCGGCAGGGGTCCAATGATTCTCTGTCCAACGGATTGTTTTACAACTCAGTTTGAATCCGAATATTTCGGTACATGATTGCCGGCTTCGGGGCCTCGGGTTGATATTTATTTCACCGGAAACATTAAACGTTGCCTGTTCTCCCGGATAAACAACACCGTCGACATCGAAGATAAATGCTTTATTGGTCTGCGTTTTAACGGACACATCCCCGGAAAACTGCGCATAGCCTCCAAACACGATCAAAAGTGAAAGAAAAGTAAGTTTGGTTTTCATAACAGGTCTTATAATTTGTTGATTTTGTATTCAGTGAATAAGGCGTTCCCCTCGATGAACTTCTGGAAATAATCCTCCACCTGGGCGACGTCAGAGAAGAATCGTAGCTGATTATCCGGCACCATTACCGTCATTCCGGAAGCCGTGATCAGATGTACCTGGTAGTTACGCTTCAGGCCTGTATCTCCTTTGTCCCCGAACTGATAGGCAAATCTCAACCAGATATCATCCAGGGAACGGTTCTGCGCTGTGTTCTTCAATTCCAGGGTCCAAATCGTATACAATGCGTATCCTTCAAATGGAGAAAGCGCGGTACCCCCCGGAACGTTCCAACGGTTTCGCGGCTCATCGCCGAAGCGCGCCGGCCAGTTGTTGTTATTTGCCTGAGCCGGCAGTTGATTTTTATACCCATCCGAAATCACGGAACTCTCCTTGAAGATCATCAGGTCCTCGGAAGGAGTACCGTTTTCATAGATCCAGGCAATTCCCGGATGGATGAGACTGAAAAAGCCTTCCAGCGATACAGGCACCTGACCGTTGTTTTCCTTCCGCACACCTCCGATACGGACATCTACAACGCGTACGTTATTGAAATCCGGATTGATAATCTCCGAACCGGGGGAAAGATCAAAACGCAACTGCAGATCACCTAACCCAGACGCTTTCCATTGCTCAAAGCGTTTCCATTCACTTTCCGGAAGAATCTCTGAAAGCTGAATCCCACCGGACTCCTGAACGTTCAATTGTTCTACGCCGGCGCGACATGCGGTACAGTTCTGAGAAATTGCGCTTACGAGGAATTTCCAGTGGTAAACAAGCGAATCAATGTTTACGCGCTGTCCTTCGATGTCACGATCAAGCCAGTTGTACAAGAGTACATCTTCATCCATCGCGTAACGATAGTTCTGCGGGTTCTCACGGATCAGATCGAGTACAGGAACTCCGTACCAGATCCGGGTGGACTGGTCCAGTTTGTAATAGGCCGAGCGCAACTCTTCCGCGAGGTAATAAAAGTAACTCAGGCGCACACCGATCTTTGCCCGGGTTTGGGTCAACTGACCCAGCTTGCGCACCATGATGGCATCGTTCCCCTCCACCTGTGATTTTGCGGCACGTTGCATCAGCACAGACATCTGAGCTTCCGCTTTTGCAACACCCAATTTCTTACGGGAACGACTCAAAAGATTTTCGGTCTCAATAAGCTTGGCCGTCAGCTGATTCATTTCACGGTTAATGGCTTCCTGTTTTTCGAAGAGTACTTCAAGCGATGCAAACTGATCGATCAGACTCAGCGCTACTCCGGCTCCGGGTGCCAGGTAATTCAGTCCTGCACCGACCAGCATATTCATGGCTGCATCACCGTTTGATGCATTGGCAGCGGAGGTAATCTGTTCTGACACTTCCGGATTTCGTACATTTTCAGGCACTGCCGCAACAAGTCTCGCTCCCGCATCCGTGCACGCTGCCATTTTCAGTACTTCATCGCGATCATTTGACGGAAGCTTCGCTATTGCCCCATCAAACAACTCCTTCTTTTTGTTGTCCGGATTGTTTCCGAAAAAGGCATCCAGTTGCTGCTCGATGTCAAAGACCGGAAACTCGTTCATCACAACCTCAAGGATCTCCGCCTGGGCTCCACGAACATCGCGAATAAGTCGTTTCAACTCATCCTTGACCTGTCCCGAAGCTCTTTCAATGTCACGTGTTGACGGAATCTTCAACACTTCCTGAATGGAAATTCCCTCCGCCAGATCAGAGAGATAGATCGTACCATTCTCAATACGAAGCGACGGAATATTTCGGATTCCCGCCTGCATCAACCGGGCTTTAAGTTCGTCCTCTGTCGGGACGCCCAATTCCTGCTTCAGTTTATCCACAAAATCAGAATTTCCTTTTCGGATAAAGGCTTTCGGCCAGTTTCGGACGATGATATTGAGGACGTCTTTCCGGGCATCGGCATTGAGATTGATCGAAGCAATTTCGGCAAGTACCCCTTTCAATAATACCTGCGCCTCCATTTCTCCGGCATCAATGATATCCAGCAGAATTTCTTCGAAACGCTCTACATCATTCATTTGTTCACGGATCGCCGCTACAAGTGAGGCCTTCAGTTCTTTGCTCTCATCACTGAGTTCGAACAATAACTGCACAGGTTTTGATTCTACAATGACTGCCTTCCATTCTTCCTGCGTTTCAGGAGGTAACTCACTGTAAACCTGCTGCCCGATCCTGAGAAAACCATCGAAGGTTGGTTTGCGGATAAACTGATCCACATTGGACGCCAGTTCCTTCGCATCTTCGATTTTCTGATAAATGCTGTCAGCACTCAAATAGAGGTCATAAGCATCATTCAATGTTTCCGACAAGTCACCGAATTCGGTATACAACGGAGAATCCGGGTCGGAAAGCATGGTCTTTCCAACCTGGAGTAAATTTTCTTCGAGTGAATTATTCGGATCCAGTTGTGCCAGTGAAGGTGGAACCCCGGCAGACTGCATGACCGCCTGCGTAAGACTCTTGTTGAGCTTATCCTGTGTGAGGTCGATTTCCGAGATATTGCTCTTTGATTCCTGATCCAGTTGTTTTTGTCGTTCGATATAGTAGCTGATCTGTACTTCCGCTTCAGAAATGACCTTGTCTTCGAAATCTTCAATCAGCTTCAGTCGTCGCTCATTGATCTCATGTGCTCCTTTGTGGTATCTGTTCCACTCCGAACGCAGTGTCGCCTGATCAATGATGTCCCGGTCATCATCAATCCGCTCGTACAGAATCTCGATCTCCCGGTAAACATCTTCAAAATCCTTCAGCAAAAGCTTTGTCTCGTTAAAGGCAATGATCGGATTGTAAGGAACAGCGCCAAACTCTGAGCCCCAGAAATCAAGATGATTGCTGATCAACATCAGGCGAAACTCGACTTCCTTTTTCAGAAGGTTGGCAAACTCTACCGGGACATTCGTACCGTCCAGCACCAGGTCTTTCAACTCTTCCCCGGCACGTTCGTAATAGATCTTTGCCGAATCCGGTTTGTCCGACATGAAGTATTCATCGGCAAGCATTTTGTCTACCAGAACCGTCTGGTATTGAAAATAATTGACCGAAGCACTGCCGGACTGAGCTTCAGCCATCCTTACAAGGCCTGCTGTAAACAGACAGCAGAGTAAAACCGCTTGAAATCGGGACATAGCGTTCATGGATTTTGTTAAATAGACTTTATGATAACTTTAATTCGTTGGTCGGGGCATGAATTCGGATCAGGAGTTCCGAAGAACGCCGTCTTCAAACGACTAAAGGCTCCCGCCGAATCACCTACGTAGCAACGATCGGCATCATTCAATTCATTGCCTACAAGGATGCAACCTTTGGAATCGGCCGGAAAATTTCCCCGGTGAATCTGGATGTACTTCCTGTTGTCCGGAACATTCAATAATTCAATCCGCCAGTAATCCATCGAAACAGAGGTACTTCCATTGACGGTCTTGTCGTAGCGAATGATTGCGTCATACGTTCCTACCGGAATATGGCTAATGTCTGAAATATTGCCGATCCCCGGTTTTTCGAGGGTATAACAAAGCAATTCGTCATTTAAATACATGTACCCCAGGGTACAATCCGGATTTTCAACCTGGCGTTCAATAGTGATCTCAAAAGTTCCCTGGGCGGTTGTTGTAAACGCACCCAAAAAAAATGAAAATGCAACGATCCGTCGGAAGCTTGTTAATGGCATGTCTGTCAGTTTTTTTGTTCAATAAAATCGTATCGATTCACACAGTTTCAGGAATGCAGAAATAACCTCTATATGAGGGAATATCTCCATCGGACTGCTTTGTGAATAATGGTTTCATCGTTGTGATATAGGCGTCGTGAATATACCAATAAGTTCGTATTTCGAAAGGAGCCGTACTTGTAAAACCAGAATTTTCTCTGCCTGTGCGGAGGAAAAATCCTCTCCCTGTTTTTTTCTTTCCACCTGAATTCAAGACAGATAAGTTCGGTTCTGTAATACATCCGGAAAAGTCTACCTTTGTCACGATTTTCCGATCAACAAACCGTGAGCGCTCCCCCCCTTCCAACAGAGATTGCTGTCCGCAGAATCACCAACTTTCCCGGCAGGCCGACCATCGTGTTCCTGCATGACTCGCTGGGCTGCATTGAACTCTGGCGCAATTTCCCCGAACAACTTGGCAACCTCACACAATGCAACATCCTTGTGTACGACCGGCAGGGCTATGGCCAATCAGGTCCATTCGGCTATTCGGAACGCGACAATTCGTACATGGAACAGGAAGCCGATCTGCTGAATGATCTGCTGACACAGTGGGAACTGAATGACGTGATCCTTTTCGGGCACAGTGATGGCGGATCAATCGCACTCATTGCCGCAGGAAAATACCCGAACCGCATCCGGGGCATCATCACCGAAGGCGCCCACATCTTCGTGGAAGAAGAAACCCTTGCCGGTATTCGTGAGGCAATGATCCTTTACGAAACCACCGATCTGAAAGCACGCCTGGAGAAGTACCACGGAACAAAGACAGAAGCTATGTTCCATGCATGGGCACATACCTGGACCACCGAAGCCTTCCGTTCCTGGAACATTGAACACTTCCTGCCGCGAATCACCAGCCCGGCACTGATCATCCAGGGAGAAGACGACGAGTACGGCACGTTAAAGCAAGTAGACGGCATCGTACGGCAAAGCCAGGGTGATACACGCTCACTGATCCTGCCACGGGTAAAGCACACACCTCACAAAGAAGCCACGATCGAAGTCCTGGAGCAGTCTGCTGCATTCATCCAGGAAATACTCGTGTAAGCTTAGAAATTATATTACACTTCGCACGATTCGCAATCGCGCGGATTTGCAATCCGTGATAACAGTCAAAAGAATCCCGTATTTTAGTGCATCATGAAGCGTAACCTCACTCTGCTCACGTCTCCCCTGTTCCTTACCGGAGTGTCACTGCTCCTGCTGAACGATTTCGTCCTGAAGGAACTCTGGTCGAACGAATGGACCGGCAAATTGTCAGACTTCAGCGGCCTGTTCGTCTTTGCCCTTTTCTGGATCGCCCTCTTTCCCAAGCGACAAAGACTTATCCTGTGGAGCATTGCCATTGGTTTTATCTTCTGGAAATCGTCGTTCAGCCAGCCGTTAATCGATGCATGGAACCACCTGGACCTTCTCCACATATCGCGGACGGTCGATTACAGCGACTTGCCGGCGTTGGTCGTACTTCCACTCGCAGCACAGTACAACAAGACCAATCCTTCCTGTCTTCGTTTGTCCCCTGTGTTTCCCTTTGTACTTTCCGCCTTTGCATTCATCGCTACGAGTTACAGCTACGACGTGCCAATCCACAAGGCTTACCCCTTCGGATACGGCAAATCGGTACTCCAGCACAAACTCGATAGCATCGACAGCCTGAATCAGGGTTGGGGACTTCATTGGAAAGGTCACCGGGCAGACACAATCTATGTGCGCATTCCTTCCAACATCTGCGGACAAACCTTCGAGGCGCAGTTGGTAGTGGTTGAACACGGCAATGACACCAGTACTCTTTATTTCGTCAAAGCCAACCACGATTGTCCCGACATCAAACCCACCCGGAGCGATTTCACTGAAGCATTCAAGCACGAAATTCTGGAACGTTTGTAATCAGAAACTTACAGCAGCAGAACATTCTTTATTGCCGGACGGGAAATAAGGCGTACCTTATAAAAAATCTTTACCTCTGGCTCTATGAAAGTCTACATTCAATACATGGTCAGCCAGCGATGCAAGATGAAGGTAGAGGATGAACTCAAAAAAATCGGGGCACGCTACGGCAAAATCGAGCTCGGCACCATTGAACTGACAGAAACTCTCACAAAGAATCAGCATCTTTTACTGAAGAAAAACCTTGCCCAATCCGGGCTACTCGTCATTGAGGACAAGCGCAGCATTCTCATCGAAAAAATTAAAACAACGATCATTGAAATGATCCATTATTCCGAGGAAGTCCCAAAGGTGAACTATTCGGACTACCTGAGCGAACAACTGGGATACGATTATACATACCTCTCAAATATCTTCTCCGAAACACGCGGAATTACCATCCAACAATTCATCATCATTCACAAAATTGAAAAAGTCAAGGAGCTGTTGCTCTACCATGAC
>JBNKYR010000165.1:0-8726 GCA_050300995.1 Crocinitomicaceae bacterium
CCATGCTGGTTTACGGCATCTCCAAACTCATCCATGGGGTGGGTTTCATTAAAGACATGTTGTCAGCGCATGGAATTCCTGGCTTCGTTGCTTACGGGGTCTACCTGGGAGAGGTGCTGGCGCCCTTGATGATCATTCTGGGGTTCAGAACCCGCCTGGCTGGGTTGATCTTCTTTTTCAATTGCCTGACGATCGTACTTCTGTCGCAGACACAGAATGTGTTTCGGATGAATGAATACGGAGGGTGGGCCCTGGAATTACTGGCCCTGTACGGTCTGGTGTCGCTGAGCCTGTTTTTTCTCGGAAGTGGAAAGTATGCTCTCTCCAGCGCGAACAAGTGGGATTGATCGATGAAGGTTCGGACGATGACTGTTCTGTTGGCAATACTGGGAGGTGCTTTCCTTGCTGTTCAGGCAGGGTTGAATGCACGATTGGGAACAGCGCTTGGCAGTGCTGTGAAAGCCGTAGGGGTCACATCGTTGGTGACTGCACTCATGGCCTTTGCATTCCTGATGATCGCAGAGCGGGGAGGAAGTCCGATGGCCGGGAAGGTTACCTGGTATCTCTGGCTGGGAGGCGTGTTCAGCTTTCTCGGTGTTCTGGTCTACTTTACAGCGATCCCGAAAATCGGCATTTCGAACATGATCGCACTCGGACTTACCGGTCAGGTTTTGTTTGGGTTGCTGGCCGGACATTTCGGCTGGTTGGGCGCACCGGTTTCTCCTCTTACCGGAACGAAGATCATCGGGGCAATGGCGTTGCTTCTGGGAACCATTTTAATTACACGACAATGAACAAAGTACTTGCAAACCGCACGAACATCACCGCCATGTGGGAAGAATACCTGAATGCATTCGGTCGGTTGCTGATCATGGAAAATTACCGCTTCGGGAGCGTTCCGGATTCTGACTGGCCGAACAGGGTCTGGGCGGGAAACCCTGCTCACAAACCGGATGCGGAACTGAAAGATATTCTGGGCCACTTCAGGGAACTGACCTACTCCACATTTGAAACGGGTGAAGAAATCCGAACGATACGGGGCCTGCAATTGAAGTCATTCCAGTATGGGATGAGTCTGGAGCCGGCAAACGCAAAGATCCGTAAGGCATGCAGACAGGTTCGCTTGCAGGAGGTTGAAACCTTTGCAGAGGCTGTTGTCTGGAGTGAAGCATTCCAAAAGGCATTCAATTACCGGATCAGCCCTGAGATCCTGGCCCGTGGCGGCGCGGGAGGAACGTTCTTTTTGGTGTATAACTCGGGAACAGTGGCGGGAACGGCGATGTTGTACCGGACGAAAGGAGTCTGCGGAATATACAGTCTGGGGGTAATGCCTGAATTCAGGGGAAAAGGAATTGCCTCCTGTGTGATGAATCAATTGTTGAACACGATCATGGATCACGGTGAAGAACTCATTGTGTTGCAGGCCTCGGAAAGAGCCGTCCCACTGTACGAAAGCCTTGGCTTTCAACACGATTTTAAGTTGTTAAATTATCAAATCAAGTAAAATGAAATTATTGGAACATCTGAACTGGCGATATGCCACAAAAAAGTTTGACGCTGGAAAAAAACTCAGCGAAAATGAACTGGAATACCTGATGGAGGCCATCCGGCTTTCACCGTCATCCTATGGGCTGCAATTGTACAAAGTCCTGATCGTTGAGAATGCCCAGGTCAGGGAACAATTGAAGCCGGTTTCGTGGGGGCAGCAGCAGATCACCGATTGTTCGCACCTCTTTGTATTCTGCAATTACACCGATGCGACACCCGAACACGTAGATGCGTACATTGATCTGGTGGCGGCGGAAAGAGGAATTGCAAAAGAGTCGCTGACAGGATATGGGGATTTCATGCAGTCGAAGATCAATGAGAAGTCAGAAGCTGAGAAGAAGAACTGGCTGGAAAGACAACCATACATCGCCCTTATGAACCTGCTGACGGCATGTGCGGAACTTGGAATTGATGTCTGTCCGATGGAAGGTTTCGAACCGGAAGAATACAACCGGATCCTTCACCTGGATAAACAGGGATTGAACGCTTGCGTCATTGCTCCGGTGGGTTTCCGACATGCAGAAGATCACACGCAGCACGCTGAAAAGATCAGAAAACCGGTGAAGGAGCTGTTCGGGTTCGTGAAATGAAGATCATCTGTAGTTCATCTCCACCTTCAGCGCATTGTGGTCGGAGATTGCAGGGTCTTGTGTCTCGATGATGGATGTACGGATGCCCCACCGGCCGCTGGAGAAGCTGTTGCTCTTGCAGAGCGCTTTAAAGCTATGCGATAGCAGGATGTGATCGATCTGCTCCCGGTTGCCCCGGAAATTGTACGTCGTGCGGAGCGTGTAATCTTCAAAGAACTCGTCGTCTCCGGTTTGGATCAGTTCCGGATGAATGTCGTTAAATCCGCGCAGGGTCAGGAGGGTTTCGTGGCGCTTTTCGCTGTTGAGGTCGCCCATCACCACCACGTAGTTGTTCGGGTCGTTGAGCAAAGGGTAGATCTCCCGCCGTGCGATTTCCGCCTGGGCCTTGCGTTGAGCATCGTCTTCGAAACCGCCCCGCTCGGATTTTAAGTGGAGCACGAATACATCCATGGTTTTATCCCCAACCTTGACACGGGCGTGCATTCCCTTGCTGATGCCGGTGTCCCCGGTTTCATCCATATCGGGTTCAGTAAAGTAGTAGGCACGCCCATCGAAACGGTAAGTCACCACTTCAATGGGATATTTGGAAAGCAGTGCCACGTGTTGACCGGTCGTTCGGTCGGCGCTGTTGCACACCTTGGCGTATTTGTAATCCACACCCTGATCCTTCAGTTTTTTACGCAGGATCTCCACGTCGGAAGAATCACCGATTTCGGTCAGCCCGAGAATGTCGGCATTGATGAGTTTGATCTGTCCGGCCACACGATCACAGGCCTCTTCAAACTTTGCATTGCGAAAGCTGTCTTTCTTCCATTCGTCAACCACCGAGGCCGGCTCACCCTTGAAGTTAAAATCGATTCCGTATTTCACGTGTACCTTCTTCGTGATGAGGAATTCGCAATTGAACGTGGCGATGGATAAGTCCTGAGCGTATAGAGCGACCGACAGGAAGAGCAGCAGGGAAGTGAACAGTGTTTTCATGTGAACGTAGTTTTATACAAACCTATTTATCAGAAGTATGAATTACAAATCTGCAGAACGATTCTCATGAAAATACCGGATTTATACCCCTTTCTTCCGGGTATTTCTCCGGTAACCTAAGGTGCAAAACAAGTGACAGGAGTTTTTCATCTTTGGGTTATGGGAACACGGGAAATCATCATTATCGCAGTGATCCTCCTGCATTTCGCGGTAGGGATCGGCTTTCTGGTATACAAGCTGAACGGCAGGAAGTAGTGATATCATAGAAGGCGGCAAATCGTCAAGGGTTCGGATTCTTTTCTTCGTTGGCTTGAATGTTAACCTGCAGCAGGGACGTTATTTGAGGATAGACGTGTAAAAAAACGGAACCAAGTGATGCGATTCCCGGAAACTTCTTTAGAAAGAACCCTCACCTTTACGGAAACCATTGATTTCCACGATGAAAACGCTTCTTTTTGTTTCCGCCCTTTTCATTTCTGCCGGTGTTCAGGCACAAACTGCCATCCAGGTCCTGGTCAACAGCCGGGGCACCAGTGCTGTGAAGAGTTACGACGAGAACGGTAACTACACGGGTGATTTCATCAGCACCGGATATGGAGGCCTGTCCTACCCCGAAGATATTTTGTTCCACCCGGATGGTCGTGTGCTCGTTACCGGTTATGGGAACAGTGCCATCAAGCAGTACGATGGCGTCGACGGGACCTATCTCGGGGAGTTTTCGTCGGGCTATACGCTGGACAGCCCCTCCAAGATGTCTATTGGTCCTGATAGTCTGATCTATGTGACGCAATGGGGTAGCACACAGAACAAAGTGGTTCGTTTTGGTCTGGACGGTGTTTTTGTCGATGAGTTTACGTCGATCGGTGCGCCCAATGGGTTGGGACATACCTGGGATGCGGATACGAACTTTTATATTTCGCTATATGGTAACGGGGGCAATGGAGAGGTACATAAATTCGATCCGCAGGGGAATGATCTGGGGACCTTTATCAATACAACCATTCTACAGGGCCCGACGAATATCTGGTGGGATACGAACGGCGACATGCTGGTAGAAGACTGGACGGTGGGCAAGGTGTTGCGCTACGATGCTTCCGGGCAATACCTCGGTGAGTTTGTGACCGGAATGACGAACCCGGAAGGGATTGCATTTTTGCCGGACGGGACCTTTCTCATAGGTGACTGGGGACAAGATGCCGTGCATCGCGTCGACAATACGGGCCAGTTGCTCGGGTATTTTTGCGCCGGCAACAGTCTTACGGATCCCAACTGTGTACGGGTGCGTGAGATCGACGTAACAGGTGTCGCGGAGCAGGAACAGTTAGTCCCGAAGGTCTTCCCGACCATTGGCCGGGAGTTCACCATTCAGTTGCCGGAGGGCACAACAATGACAGATATCCGGGTGATCAATACACGTGGAGAACTGATCGACCACCCGGAGTCACCAACCAAAAATTGGAACGCCAACTCCTGTGCGCCAGGGATCTATTTCATTGCAATTGCCACCACTGAAGGCACATTCGCACGAAAGGTCATCGTGGAGTAACGCATCAGTGCACTACCAGGCGTTGCACGGCCCTCCCTTCCGAATTGCCGGCAATCACCGTGTACAGTCCGGGCGCCACGTCCAGTTGTACGACGGTTTCACTGCTTTGCACCTCGAAAGCGTAAACCACTTCCCCTACAGCGTTGATGATCTCCACGAAACGATGGTCGGCATTGTCAAACGACAACCGGAACGTTCCGTTGTTCGGGTTCGGATAGATCCGGAACGCGTTGTCCGAAAGTTCGTCAAGCGAAAGTATCGCCACGTTGAAACAAGCGGAAGTGTCCGTACAGATGCCATCCGAGACGGCCACAGCATAATTTCCGTTTTGTGCCGGAGTGAAGGACTGATCCGTGGCCCCGGCAACGGGCTGGTAGGCGTTGTCACAATCCAACCACTGGTAGCTCAGGCCTGAGGCATTGGCAGTAAGTGTTACTCCGCTCTGCGTTACGGAGTTGTCGATGCTGTTGATCGTCAGATCGATGAAAATAACTGAGTCGCAGCCGGCCATGTTGGGTATGGTGTCAATGTATGACCCGCTGCTGACCCAGGTATAGTTGCCGCTTGGAGAAAGGTAAGCGTCACAGGAAACGATGGTGTCGTTCTGATAGTTGCGGCAACCATCCAGTTTAATTTGATAACCAGTATAAGAGAAGTTTCCTTGCAACCAATATTCTGCCGTTGTATCCGGATTGGCATCCATACTTTGGGTTAAAAAGCTTCCGGTCAAATAAAGGGCGTCATCGTTAACAGCGACGTGGGAGAGAGCAATGCCCCCTCCACTTGGCATTTGAAAATTCTTATACCATTGGTATTCTCCACTTCCAGAAAGAGACACCAGAAGGAGGTTGGAGCCCCCTGTTGCAATGACAGAGTCAACTCCAGGCCCGTTGTCCAGGTCAGTTACCGAATTACCGGTTTGCATTTCGAAAAACCACTCTCCGTTGAACGCATCAATTGAATAAGCGCTTCGTGAGGAAAATGCAGAATCCAAAATCACTGGAGCGTAGTGCCACAAAATATTACCAGTAGTATCAAGTGCAACGACTACAGCGTTAACGTCTCCGAAGGGTTCGTTAAATAGCGGACCGTTGTTGTAGGGATCAATCTCCAATGAATCATAATATTCAATGGAGACAGCGATAGTTGACGCGTCATAGTCAATATCCATAATGTATGCCCAATTTGTGCTGCGAAAATGGTGCACCCAATCAAAACTACCTGAAGGTGTGAATTTTGAAATATAGCTATCACCATAAGGGTAGGGGCTCAGCTCTACTATTCCAACACCCGGATCGAAATCCAATGTATCATGAAACATGCCGGTGACATAAATATTATCGGAAGGATCAACGACCATTCCAGAGATATCGTCTTCATTCCATGCTCCCCACACTTGATGCCACACGTACTGCTCTGAAGCATCGAGCTTCAGGAGGTACACATCATCCACGCCGACAGCGGTACTTAACATTTGCCCGGCCCCCGGATCAAAATCATTGGTTCCTTTATAGTTTCCACTCAAGAGTATGTTTCCTTCTGAATCCAGTTCTATTTCTCTGGCCGATGAGTTTCCCTCGATTTTAATGGCCGAGATGAACGTACCATCGGGTGCATAGTGTGCCATAAACCCGCTTTCGGAAGAAGCTCCTACCAACCAGAAACTCCCAGGTCCCGGATCCAGGTCTATACTATCCCGGATAGTACCGGAAATGTAAATATCATTATTGTCAGCTATAGCTATATCACGAATGGATAGGGACTGGTTGCCCTGGGCTACTTCAGCACCGGGGTAGATGTGCCAGAGCAACTCTCCGGCGCTATTGCGCTTCTGAATCACTCCATGGGCATGACCGGAATTATAAACGGTCACATATCCGCCATTGAAGTCGTACATGTTTCCACTTATATCAGTGATATAGATTGAGTTTCCGGAATTATCCAGCGCGACATTTCGCGTAACCTCTTGTATTGCGTCGATGGGCCCTGCCAAAGTGCTCGCCAGAACGCCGTTGGGCAATATGGAGTCAAAAGGTCTGTGTGCCCACTCAAAGTTGTAGTCCTGGGCGAAGAGTGTGCTCGTTGCGAGCAGGCTGAAAATGATCAATAAACGTTTCATAGGCGTACTTTTTCGGATTGTTTTCGTTAAGCAAGTTACGTGGGAAGGAGCGCACACTACAAAAAAAGCCTGTATACAAAGAGTATACAGGCCCGTCAACCAATTAAAAATCAGTAAATTATTTTGTTTTCTGATTTACGTTGTGGGTTCTCCGAGGTTCCGGAGAAAATCATACAGACTGTCATCCCGGTCCAGTCCGAGTCGTTTGCGTAAACGACTTCGGGCAATGCGTATCGAGTGTGGCTCAATGTTGCGCATACTCGCAATTTCTTTGGTAGAAAGATTCAGTCGGATCAATCCGCAAAGCTCCTGCTCCTTTGGTGTGATCGAAGGATATTTTTCTTTCAGAAGGGTAAAAAACTCTTGATTGACCTGATCGATGTTCCGGTAGAGCTCTTCGTTCTTCGCATCCAACTGCATTTGATTGGCAATGTCGATAAAGACCTCGTTCAACTCCTCCGCCCGGATGTTCAGTGATTTTACCTTATAGAGTTTTTCTTTGAACTGTTCCAGCCATTGTTGTCTACGCGAGATCTCCTGGGCGGCATTGGTGAGATCTTCTTTGAGGTATTCCTGTTGCAGTCGTTCATATTCCAGTTTGGTTTTGGCAGCCTCTTCCACAAAGGCCTTCTGTTGTTCAATGATCTTCTTCTGCCGTCGGATAACCAGGAAGCGATTCAGCAGAACAGCCAGGAACAGGAACAACACACCCGTTCCACCGAAGAGTAGGATCAACTTGAATTTGTACGACTCTTTTTCGGCGCGCTCCTTGGCGAGCAACATGTTCTGAACGCGTTCCTTCTCTACATTCTTGATGCTGTCTGCTACGGTTTTCTTCAGGTAGGCGTACTGGTATTCCTGGTGGATCAGTTCCCGTTCGTTTTCTTCGCTTTGCAGAATGTCTTTGAGTTCAATGGACTTTTTGTACATCTCCAATGCTTTTGCCGTATTCCCCTGGGCTTCATAAACCTGGAACAGGATATCATAACATTGTTGCTGCGCCTGCTTGGACCCCGTTTGAATGGAGAGTTTCAGTCCTTCCTGGCCATATTTTTCGGCGCTTTCCAGATTGCCCAGTTTAAAGTCCAACTCGGCAATTTGCTGTAACGCTTCGCATCGTGTATCATCATCATGAAGGCCTGTGCTTAACTCCACGATTTTAGCGAAATACGTTTTGGCTTTCTCATACTCTCCAAGTTCCTGATAAAGAACTCCCGGACGCGCGTATGTGCGCATCACACCAATGCTATCGCCCAGTTTACGAAAGAGTTTTCGGGCCTCTGCTGTATGCTTATCAACCTGTGCCTTGTTTTTATTGTAAGCCCCGACCAGGGCAAGGTTATTGTGAGCCAACGCCTCGATCCGTTTGTCGCCGGCCACGCGCGCCTTTTTCAGACTGCGCTCGAAATACTCCTGCGCCTTTGCATAGTCTGACATGTTAAGGTGCATGGTTCCTATATTGTTCAGGGTAAGTGCCACAAACCCTTTTTTATCGGTTCGCTCCATCACGTCGAGTACCTGTCCGTAATAGTTAAGCGCCATGGAAATGTTTCCAAGCTGGCTATGTGAACGGGCAATGTTGGCAAGCGCACTGGTTTTGGCTTCAGGATCGTTGATCCTTTTATAGACCTCCAGTGCTTCCTCAAAATGAGAGATGGCTTTGATGAACTCTCCTTTCATGGAAAAGGTGATTCCCTGTAGCTCGAGCGACTTGCCTTCGTAATAGCCATTTCTTGATTTGGCAAAGGCGTTCATTTTCCGGGCGTAGATGTAGGCACTATCCGGATTGGAATACAAGTAACCTTTGAGGATGAAATCGGACATGGCGGATAAGCGAACCGAGTCCGAATACTCCGGATTTTTCCAGATGTTCCACAGGGAATCCTGATTGGATTGTGCTTCGAGTTGGGTGGTCCCCAGGATCACAAAGATCGAGGCGACG
>JBNKYR010000166.1:0-8678 GCA_050300995.1 Crocinitomicaceae bacterium
ATGTCCTTCCTGCCAAACATTTGTTTCCACAGGGACATCCGGTTTGCAATATTCAGTGGCCGCAGCTTCGACCATGTAAAACTCCTCCTCCGGATTTACGCCCTTTATCTTGCCGTTATCCTTCACGCCAATCAACAAAGTGCCACCGTCAGCATTGGCAAAGGCCGATATCGTTCGGGCAATTTTCTGTTTATCGTCGATCCTGAATTTAAAGTCAAGATGCTGCCCCTCTCCTTTCGCTATTAATCTTTGCAACTCGGACATCAACCATTCCAGATTTCCCAGGCTTTCAATGCCTGAAGTTTTAACATGGATTCTCCATTGAGGACCATTGCTCCTCTCTGTTCCGCCATCTCCAAAAACTTAGTCTTTGCCGGATTGTATACGAGATCAACAGCAAGATGCTCATCCGTAAAATAACTGTACGGAATATCAGGACAGGCCTCTACATCGGGAAATGTTCCCAGCGGCGTACAATTAACAACCAGTTTACAGGCCCGAAGCATGTGCTCGTTAACATCCGAATAGGTAAAAATTCCTTCACCGGCCTGTCTACTCACGCGTACCACATCAATCCCTATGGATCTCAAAGCATAGATCACCGCCTTTGATGCCCCGCCAGTTCCCAGAACAATCGCACGTTCGTGTTTGTTTGTTAAAAATGGTTTCACCGACTGATGAAAGCCATAGGCGTCCGTATTATATCCGATTGTCTTTTCACCATTAAAAGCAACCACATTCACCGCACCGATCTTTTCTGCTTCTTCACTCAGTTCATCAAGGTAGGGAATGATCGCTTCTTTATAAGGTATAGTTACATTCAATCCGGCATAACCAGCCTGCAATACGGCAGGTACTTCCCCGATCTCCTGCAATTCAATATTCTCATAGGAAGCATCAATGCCTTCCTTCTCAAAATAGGAGGTAAAAAAACGCCGGGAAAATGAATGCCCCAGGCTACGACCAATCAGTCCGTATTTTTTCATTTTTCCTTAGGAGCAAAACGCTCCAACAACACGATCAGCAAGAAACCACCAACCATGCAGCCGATAGCCAGCATCAGTTGTGCGTCACCATTAAAATCGCCGGGCAGCACATTCTCCTGAATAAAAGGCACCTTTTCACCATGTGAATTCACCCGAAACGAGAGTGTTTCTTTCCAGGGCCATACTTTATTCAACGAGCCGATCATAAAACCTGTAAGTGCCGCAATCGTACGATTCTTGAACTTGTGAAACAAAAACTTCAATACCCGGGCAAAGGACAACAATCCGATGACACAGCCTGCTGCAAACAAGCCAATGACAACCAGGTTCTTTTCCGTAATAGCAGAAAGCACTTTATCGTAACTTCCCAACAACAGAAGAATAAATGCACCGGAAATTCCCGGAAGGATCATTGCGCAGATAGCCAGAGCCCCACTGAACAATATAAACCAGGTGGCATCCACATGCGCTACTGTCTGAATAGTCGTCACGAAATAGGCAGCCACTCCACCTATGAGCAAAGTGATTACTTCTCCTGCTGACCATTTTGTAATTGATCGGGAAACAAGCCAAACACTGGCGATGATCAAACCGAAAAAGAAACTCCAGATCAATACCGGATGCGTTTCAAGAAGATACGTGACTACTTTGGCGAGTGAAACGATGCTCACACCGATTCCAAGAAAAAGGAACACGAAGAACGTTCCGTTAATGTGTTCCCAGAATTTTTTGAATCCTTCCTGGCGCCAAACTTTCAGCGCCTGCAAATTTATGGCATTGATACTCTCGATCAATTCCTCATATATACCGGAAATGAAGGCTATTGTTCCTCCCGAAACACCGGGAACCACGTCAGCAGCTCCCATCGCCATCCCTTTAAGAGAAAGCAACGCCAGTTGAATAGGAGATCGTTTCATCAGTAACTCTCGAGGTGGGGTTCGACTTCTTCAATCCACGCCATGATCCCGCCTTCAAGCAAAAGAACGTTCAATCGCTCATAATCATTCATCAGCAGGTTGGTCACCGCTTCCGCCCGACGCCCGGACTTACACATAATCACCACCGGAATGTCGTGTGGAATTTCCGCTTCACGGGAGGCAATATCTGCCATCGGAATATGTTCTGCAACACTCATGCTGCAAATATCCAATTCATAAGGTTCGCGAACGTCGATCACAATAATCTTCTCACCCTGATCAAGTCGTGCTTTTAATTCCGAAGGAGTAATTGATTTCATATCCCACCTTTTAAGGCGCAAATATAGAAATAACATGCGGGAAGTGATAGACCTATTTCACACGCACTGACAAGATCATCTCGAAAGTAGCAACGAGCTCGTCCTTTGCATTGTATGCATGAACCGGCACGGGGAGATTAATTCGTTCACCTTGCTCCAGGGACTGCTCCATGGCCGTTCGGATCTGCGCTCCAAACTCTGAAACAAAAATCACATCAGTTTCAGCACGCATGTGAAATTCCCCTTTGATGCCCTTGAACGCCAGGGAGACCTTTTTCCCCATCACATCTGCAAAGTAAAACGCGTGGATTCCGGCAGACAGATCAGCTCCAACTGCCAATGCCGCAAAATACATGCTTTTGAGATGATTTTTAGTCCGACGGGTCAATCGGATACGGACATTCACACGATCCTCATCCAGCAGAAGCAGTCGCGGACGTACAAAACCCAGCATCGGGATCTTCAGTAGCCCCAACAGAAACAAACGTTTCCGGATACGCGATATACCTGCTTTATTCGGCTCCATATTCGGCTCGTAACTGTGCTACAATCTCTCCAAGCGGACGAACGGCATTCACATGTTCTATCGAAGGTCCGGCGCACCACACAGTCTTATAGGTAGATGAAAATGCTGCTCGCTGCAAACGCTTCATACCTTTCATAAAGGTGAAGGCTTTGAACCATTTTTTCAGTCGTTTGTGTTTATTCAGAAAGCGCTCCAATCTGTTTTGTTTCGTTCCAACTTTCTGCACATAAGGCGTGTTGATCACCGTGCATGGAGTGCCCGACAATTTGGTCGTCATCACAATATCGTCTTTCCCGTATTCGATGCATGCCTGTTTGTATTCGGGCGAAACGTCCGATTCTTCCGAAGCAATGAAGACACTTCCCATCGAACAGCCATCCGCTCCATAATCAATCATCTCACGGATCTCATGGCCATTTCCAACTCCTCCTGCCGAAATCACCGGAATCGAACATTCCTTTTTTAGAAGGGGAATCAATTCTTTGTATGACATCGGACCTGCATGTCCTCCAGCTTCCTTATTCACGGCGATGATAGCATCCGCACCAAGTTGCTCCACTTTCTTTGCATAGCGTGCATCGACTACATCACAAAACACCAGAACGCCATTCGCATGCGCCTGACGAATTGTCTCTTCCGGAGAGCCCAGCGAGGTAATGATAAAATCCACTTTCTCCTCGCAACAAACCTTCAGTTGTTCTTTGTACAAGAAATTCGACTTGTTGACAATCAAATTGATCCCGAGCGGACCTCCGGCTTCTTCCTTGATTTCACGAATCGCCGTTCGCAGGTCGTCCACCGTTCGATAATTCAACGCAGGGATTGCCCCTGTCACTCCAGCTTTAATCGCCTCAACAATCATCTTCTTGTTTGACACGAGAAACATGGGAGCCACAATCACCGGAAATTCAATGTTCAGCATTTCGCTGAGTGCACATGTTCGGGGATCTTTTGCCATGTTGCGAATATAGTATTTTATTATGTACGCACAATTTTTGTTTGTAAAATAAGTTCTCTGTGCGACCGTCTTCACACTCATGAATTCTGCTAACTTTGCCTCATGCCGAACGTAAAAATCTGGATCAAAGCCATGCGTCTCCGTACGCTTCCCCTGTCTGTTTCAGGAATTCTTCTTGGTTCGGGAGTGGCCTACTATCAGGGGTATTGGGATGCGACGATTTTCGCACTTTCCATGTGTACGACCATTCTGTTCCAGGTACTGTCCAACTTTGCAAACGATCTCGGAGACAGCCTCAAAGGAACGGATAATGCACAACGCATCGGGCCGCAACGAACGGTTCAGTCGGGAGCCATTTCCAAAAAGCAGATGAAGTCGGCAGTGATTGTCACCTCGATACTAAGTTTTATCGCGGCCGGATTTCTGATCTACCTGGGCGGAAAAGGAATGCCAGTCGAATTGATCTGGATGTACATCGGACTTGCCATTGCCTGCGTAGTTGCCGCAATTCTTTATACCGTTGGGAAGGGTGCCTACGGTTACATGGGCCTGGGTGATATCATGGTCTTTGTGTTCTTTGGCGGAGTGAGCGTCCTTGGTGTGTACTCACTTTATGCAAAATCGTTCCTTTGGGAAAATCTTCACCTTGCCATCTTTGCAGGTTTGCTCAGCACGGCTGTTCTGAACCTCAATAATATGCGCGATTATCATAACGATAAACAATCAGGTAAAAACACACTGGTTGTTCGCATGGGCCCCAACGCAGCCAAGTTCTACCACATGCTGCTCGTTATTATTGCCCTGATCTCCCTTTTCGTGTTCGTTGGAAACCTGCATCGCAACGAACTGTACATTTGTACAATTCCTTCGGCTTTTCTCTTCATTCACTTGTACAAAGTGATGAAAATACAGCATCCGAAAGATTTTGACCCGGAACTCAAAAAAGTAGCCCTATCGACCTTTGCAGTGTCGCTGTCACTCATGATCGGCCTGATCCTCGTATCATGAAAGCCCGTTTCGAAAAAAAGACCTTTACCTTTAAACGTCCCAGCGGGACGAGCCGGGGCATTCTGACCGAAAAGCATGCCTGGTTCCTGACCATCTGGCGCATTGACGAGCCCTGGATCATGGGAACCGGAGAATGCAGTGTTATCCCGGGACTTTCTCCCGATTTCACGGATTTCGAATCGTACGAGCGACAACTCGAGTCTGTTTGCGACGACCTGACCCAGGACCTCACCGAATGGCCTTCGATCCAATTCGGACTGGAGACTGCCATGCGTGATCTCGAACGAGGTGGCAACCGGATCATCTTTGACAATGCTTTTTCGCATGGCGAACGAAAGATTCCGATCAACGGATTGATCTGGATGGGTGATGAAGATTTCATGCTGGAACAGATCGAAGAAAAACTGGAGCAGGGCTTCCGAACGTTAAAAATGAAGATTGGTGCCATTGATTTCGACAGCGAGATCAAATTGCTTACCGGTATCCGACAACGCTATTCTCCGGAAGAGATCACTCTTCGTGTGGACGCCAATGGAGCATTCTCACCCGAAGAAGCACCGGATCGTTTGAAGCAACTGGCCGATCTCAGCATTCATTCCATCGAACAGCCCATCAAACCGGGACAATGGAACGCAATGGCCGAACTTTGTGAGAATGCTCCGATTGATATTGCCCTGGATGAAGAGCTGATCGGCATTTACGCCCGTGCGAAGAAGATTGAGCTACTGGATACCATTCGACCGCCATACATCATTTTGAAACCAAGTCTTCACGGAGCCATCAGTGGCTGTCAGGAATGGATCGAACTTGCAGAAGAACGCAATATCCGTTGGTGGATGACCTCTGCGCTTGAATCCAATGTGGGCCTTAATGCGATCTGTCAGTTTGCCGGCGAATACGAAAACGATCTTCCGCAAGGACTGGGAACCGGATCACTGTATACCAACAACATCGCAAGTGACCTTAAAGTGGCAAACGGTTTCATTTTCCTGCACCGATCGGTGAAAAAGATTATTTAGTGTTTACCAATTTGATCCGAAACACACAACGGAAACCGAATTTTTCTTGATCAATCGAAAACGAGTTTTTAGGTCTCCCCGCAACGTTAAAGTCGAATGCCAGAATCCGCACGGTTGTATCGATTCGAATTTCCTCTCAGAGATTTAAACGCAGATTCGCAATCCGGAAGATATCTTCTTTTTAAACTTCATTTTTTAAATGCAATGACTATTAAGTACACCTCAACTCGTTACGAGACGTAAGCCGATCCGCTTTCTGGTTGTATCAACTTCCAGCACGCGCACTTCCACATGCTGATGAAGGGCGATCACCTGTGATGGATCTTCCACGTAGGTATCTGCAAGATTGGATTTGTGGATCAGACCATTCTCTTTGATCCCAATGTTCACAAAGGCCCCGAAGTTGGTCACATTCGTTACGATCCCGGGAAGGTTCATTCCTGGCTGGAGATCACCGATCGTCTTGATCCGACTGTCGAATTCGAGCACCTTTGCTTTGCTTCTCGGGTCACGCCCCGGTTTTTTCAATTCGGAAAGAATATCGGCAAAAGTAAAGGCATCAATCTCCGGGAATTCGGAATGCTGTAACTTCTTGAGCAACTCATTATTTCCGATCAGTTCACTCACCTTACAACCCAGGGAAACAGCCATTTTATCAACCGCTTTGTAACTCTCAGGGTGTACCGCAGAATTGTCCAGCGGGTGTCCTTCGCGAATCCGAAGAAACCCTGCCGCCTGCTCAAATGCTTTGTCACCAAGACGCGGCACTTTCTTCAACTCTTCACGCGAGTGAATACCACCATGCTCATTCCGATAACTGACAATGTTTTCGGCCAAAGACGGACCAAGTCCTGATACATAGCCCAACAATGATGGTGAAGCCGTATTGACATCCACCCCGACCTGGTTCACACAGGAAACAACTACGTCATCCAGAGCGTTCTTCAATAAGGATTGATTCACTTCATGCTGATACTGTCCGACACCTACTGATTTCGGATCGATTTTTACCAACTCAGCCAAAGGGTCCATCAAGCGTCTTCCGATGGAAACTGCACCTCTTACTGTCACGTCATAATCCGGAAATTCCTTCCGTGCAATCGGACTCGCCGAATAAATCGAAGCTCCGTCTTCGCGTACCACAAATACTTCCAGATCACGATCGAAACGAACGTGTTTGATCAGCTGCTCAGTTTCGCGACCAGCAGTACCATCGCCGATTGCAATTGCCTCAATTTTGTATGCCTGTACGAGCTGTGCAATTTTTGATTTTGCCGCAGATTCTTCCTTTTGCGGAGGATGCGGATAAATGGTAGCATTGGTCAACAGCGTTCCATTCTCGTCCAGGCAAACCACCTTGCATCCTGTCCGAAACCCCGGATCGATGGCCAATACACGTCTGGAACCAAGTGGTGGAGAAAGCAACAAATTGCGCAGGTTTTTAGCAAAGACATCGATCGCTTCTTTGTCCGCTTTTTCCTTGGCCTGCGCGATCATTTCGTTTTCCAGGGAAGGCCTCAGCAGTCGCCGGTAACTATCCGAGCACACCTGAGCCACAATATCAGAACATTCATCGTGCCCGCGAACGTAGGTCCGCTCCAGTTGCTCGATGGCCGGTTCGTCTTCCGGACGTACTTTCAACTGCAGGATCCCTTCCCGACTAGCCCGGTACAACGCCAGAAAACGATGTGAAGCACAATACTTCAACGGTTCGGAATGTGAAAAATAATCGCGATACTTCTCCCCTTCTTCCTCTTTTCCCTTCACCAATGAAGACGATACAACCGACCTTCGCTCGAACAATTGGCGCAAACGACCACGCGTTCGGGTATCCTCGTTCATCCATTCGGCCATAATGTCCTTCGCCCCCTGAATGGCCATGTCTTCGTCGAGCACTTCTCCCCGAACAAACTTCTCAGCCATTCGATCCGGATCACCACCACGTTGCGACATGATCATTTTGGCGAGCGGCTCCAAACCAAGTTTCCGTGCCTTTTCCCCTCGTGTTTGACGTTTTTGTTTGTAAGGAAGGTACAGGTCTTCCAGCATGGTAAGATCAAAACAACTCCCGATCTTTTCTTCCAGGTCAGACGATAGCTTTCCCTGCTCAGTAATCGCGCTCAAAATGGTCTTCTGACGCTGAACAATCTCCTCGTATTTTTTTGCGGCGTCCCGAATTGCTGCAATCTCCACTTCATCCAGGCCGCCTGTCATTTCCTTGCGGTACCGGGCAATGAACGGAACTGTTGCTCCGTCATTAAGCAGGTTTACTACATTCTTTACGGCCCGCTCCCCCTTCGACGTTAGCTGGCAAATATATTCTTGTTGCTGCATTCGTTAATTTTGAAAAACAAAAATAGAAGTTGCTTTGAATTCGTATCTTAGAATTAAATTTCAATGCATGAAAAAAATTCTCCTTTTATCCGGAACCGTGATCGCACTCGCCGCTTGTTCTGAAAAAACCAGTGTTTCCGCTGTAGAACCCGCAGTTGAAGAAAACGTTGAGGTTGCAATGACAGTTGAAGCCAATGCCGGCAAACAGATCTTTGAGGCGAAGTGCCAACGTTGCCATGGTTTGAAAAACGTCGACGATTATACTGCCGATCAGTGGAGTAAAATCCTTCCGAACATGGCAAAGAAAGCAAAACTGGAGCCGGAAGAAACGGCAAAAGTAGATGCCTACGTCTCCTGGGAACTGGAGCATTGATCCATGTTAAAAGACCTGACTGTTATTGATGCGAGCACTGTGCTCGCCGGACCTTCTGTGGGTACTTTTTTCGCAGAACTCGGGGCACGTGTCATCAAAATTGAACATCCATCACGGGGGGACGACACCCGACAATGGGGTCCACCGTGGGCAGGTGACGGGGAGGATAAACAAAGTGCGTACTTCCTCAGTGTCAACCGCAACAAGCGCAGCGTCACCATCAACCTCAAACATCCA
>JBNKYR010000167.1:0-8665 GCA_050300995.1 Crocinitomicaceae bacterium
CGTTTCTGTTTTTTCTTTTGGCTTAATGGTCTTGTCCTTCAAAAGTTCATTGATCGTCATGGTCCGCCGTGTTGTATTGTCTGATTATTGTTTGTCCGGATTGTCGTCCTTTTCTGTCTTCACGCGTACAGTCGGAATGCTAACGACTTCGAAGGTGGCCGAAGCCAGCGCAACTTTTCCATCGGTTTGCATGATCCGTTTGCCGATTTCCTCATTCAGCAGGTGTTTGACATACCTTCTTTTCTTATAGTCGACAATGTACCGCAGATTGAATTTTATCCAGTTGTCGGTCATGCTGATCGCCAGGGTTGGGTCTACCTGCGCATCTTCGATGTAGTATTTTTCGACCACTTCTTTCCATCCGGTAATGGATTCTTCGACATAATTCGAAAGGTGTTCCTGCGCAACTTCCGTGATAATGGATTTGGTTAATTCGATGTCGGAACCGTAGCGGATCGGTAGATCAAATTCGTCCCAGACAAAAGGAAAATCCTGCGAATAATTGTACACAGGGCCTTTGAACACGAAAGCATTGCTCAATTTGACAATTCTACCGGTGTAGTTATCGCTGGAGACCCATTCACCGATTTCCATCATCGTTGTGTAAATGCTGTCAATGTCGATCACATCTCCTTTGATTCCGTTGATCTGAATTCTGTCGCCCGGTTTATAGACCCGAACGATAAAGATATAGAAGGATCCCGCGATGCTCAGGATCAGCTCCTGCAGGGTGATGGTGATTCCGGCAGTGAGAAGCCCGATTGCCAGGCCCAGATCCTTGATGCTTCCGGTAAAAAAGGAGATAGAGATGAGTACCACCAGAACGTACCCGACCACTTCAACGCTTTTCTGAGATCTGTACTTCAGGGCGTTATCCGGAAGTTTTTTCTGCAACAGTCTCCGCAACCAGGCAACAACAAGAAGGATCAGTGCAACCCAAACCACGTATTTCACGATGTTCCATAGGGATGGGTATTCAGCAAACCAGTGTTTTATATTCTCGACCAAGCCGTCAGTTTATGGGAATTTTTCCTGATAGCAAGTTACAAAATGTTTGCGAGTGAGATTCGTTGCGGAAGACTCTTTCCATAGATTCCCGGTTGATTCGGGCGCATTCCTAATTCCCGGACATCAGGTAACCTGTGACAACCACCATTCCATCAAACCTTGAGATGCACTGCTGTCAATACTTTGAAGGATCTGTTGTGAGGTCATTCCAAACTGTAGGGTGGTATCCACAACGCTCATATTCACGAGGCTGTAGGTGACCAATTCGGTGAGTTCCGGTAATTGCTGAATCGCCTGCTCAAGTTCATTTAATTCCCCTGGAAAGGGGGAAGGAGGCATTGATACTGCAGCCGTAAGTGAACCCATGATCGACTCCGTAACATTCCATTGATCCAGGAAATACTTGCCGGTGACGTTGTCGGCGCTGATCTTGCCAGCGCCCAGGATGAGCAATACCGAATAAAGTGTGTGTCTTTTCATGGCGATCAACGGTATCGGCCTTTTACCTCTGCAAAGTAGGATTGTTCAACTACTCTTCAAAGAGTTCCTGATACAATTACTACTTTGGCGGCATACAAAAAAGAACGTGCCTTTATCTTCATGTTGTGATTCATTCCCAAAGCGTTTATTCATGAGAACAATCCATTTACTGTCATTCCTTTGTTTGGGCATCTCCTCATTTTCGGGATATTCTCAATCGTTGAGATCGAATGATCTTACAGAGATGGAATTAAAAGGGAAGGTTAAGTCTTTGACATGGGGGTTTTATCAACACACGATAGGGAATCCTGAACCCTATGCGTTTTCGACCAGGACCTATCAGTTTGATGAAAACGGGTATATCACAACGATTCTGGAAGATGATGAGGAAACGACAGTGATCTACGACTCTCTGGGGATGAAAACGGAAGAAAGCACCTGGAAAAGGGGAGAGTTGATCCGGAAAATGCTGTATCAGGACAACCGTTTATTAGTCATGGAAGGGACGGGAGCTTCCGGTTCTTCCAAATATCGGATTGAGTATGAATATGACGAGACAGGAAACTCAATGCAGGAAAGTACTTTCGACCGGGAAGGTCAGCCACAGTCATTCATTAAATACAACTATGATAGTCTGGGCAATGTGATTGAAAAATTGGGATATAACAGTCGAATGGAACTTAATTTTAAGAACAGGTTCAGGTACGATGCGGAAAACAGGAAAACTCAATTGGCCATTTATGATCCGGAAAGTGATTTAGTCATTGGAGGTGAAATATATGCCTATAATACCGATGGTTCTCTGGCTTCGTCACGAGGATATGATGAGAATGGAACTCTTGGTTATCCGAGGGAATACACGTATAAGATTGACTACGACGACCATGGAAACTGGCTTAAAAGGGTCACATTCATCAATGGAGTAAGACATGAATTGTATTCCGAACGAGAGATTTACTATTATTAATTGAGTCTCTGTTGACCGATCCGATTTCCTCAACTGACATTCACGACGGTAATCAAAATTGTCTCGGCATCGTTCCAGAATTTTATTTGGACTGATCGGTACAGAAAAAGGAAAATACTTAATTTTACGCGATGCCAAGAGTTAAATTGTTCGATCGGGATGGGGCACTTTCAAAGGCCATGAATCTGTTTTGGCAAAAGGGCTATGCCTCGACTTCATTGACAGATCTGACAACTCATCTTGGCATCAGTAAGGGAAGCTTTTACGATACTTTTGGAAGCAAGCGGAATCTATTTGAGGAAGCGCTGGAGAAATACAAGGCGTCGAACGTTACGATGATGCACAGTATCATCAACAGTGAAGAAGAACCGCAGAAGGCGATTCGTAAATTACTTGAGTACAGTTTGGAGTCCCACTTAAATGATCCTGAACGCAAGGGGTGTTTTGTAGCGAACACATGTTCAGAACTGGCGGGAAGTGATGACATGATCAACGAGCTTTTGGCAGTTCACCACGCCGTAATGCACGAAGCGCTCACAAAAAAACTGATGCACAACAATTTTAAGTCAAAAGATGAAGCAGGTACAATTGCGAATGTTTATATCACCTTTATGACAGGGATGAGTCAGGAAATTAAATTCAAACGCGATAAAGCTGAATTACAGAGATCTATTGAAACCATGCTAAGCATTTTATAATCTATTTTATGAGCGATAGAAAAAGAGTATCCTTCAAATGGGCAATGAAGGAATTTGTCTGGCCAAGAAGAAAATTTCTGGCCGTTGGGTTGATCCTGATCATTATCAGAAGTTTTGCGGGACTCGTTACTCCGTATGCAAGCAAGGTTTTGCTCGATGAGGTTGTTCCGAACAATGATATGGGGCTTCTTGTCAATCTTTTGATTGTTGTTTGCTCGGCATTGTTCGTTCAGGCCGCAACTTCCTTTGCACTGACGCGCTTATTAAGCGTAGAAGCGCAGCACATGATCGCGATCCTTCGGGTCAAAGTGGCAAAGAAACTTTTAAAGTTGCCTATCCGCTTTTTTGACGATAATAAATCCGGTGGACTCGTGTCGCGTGTCATGAATGACGTGGAAGGCGTTCGAAACCTTGTGGGAACAGGGTTTGTACAACTCATTGGTGGCTCTCTCACAGCGATTGGTGCCCTGGTGATCCTGATCAATATCAATCCCTGGATGACCTTGTTTGTGCTCGTTCCCATTTCCATTTTTGCGGTCGTGGCGCTCAAAGCATTTGGTTATATCCGTCCTATTTTCAGAACGAGAGGAAAGATCAACGCTGAAGTAACCGGTCGGTTGACAGAAACACTGAATGGTGTGAGGGTCATTAAAGCGTTCAATGCGGAGGAGCAGGAGAGTACAACCTTTGAAAACGGCGTAAACAGACTTTATCAGAACGTCAAGAAAAGCCTGACGGCGAACGCTTTGATACAAAGTTCTGCAACGCTTTTGCTTGGATTGGCCTCGGCAGGAATTATGGGAATCGGAGGTTATTTTATGGCCCAGGATAATTTGTCTCCGGGCGATTTTCTGGCCTTTATCGGGGTATTGGGCTTTATGATTTTACCCATTGTGCAGATGGGGAATATCGGAAGTCAGTTAACAGAGGCACTTGCCGGTTTGGACAGAACGCAGGAGTTGATGGAGATGGAAGAGGAGGATATCCCTGAAATACGGTCGATTGTGCTGGGTGATTTCGCGGGGGCTTTTACCTTCGATAACGTCTCGTTCAGTTATGAGGATCACAAAGAAGTAATCCACAACATCAGTTTTGAAGCACCCGCTGGTTCTGTTACGGCTTTGGTCGGGTCGTCGGGCTCGGGTAAATCAACAATTGCCGGTTTGGTGGCCACGTTTTTAAATCCGGATAGCGGAACGGTATCCGTAGACGGAGTGGATCTGAGTAAAGTCAGTCTCAAAAGTTATCGACAGCACCTTGGAGTCGTGCTTCAGGATGACTTTCTGTTTGAGGGAACGATCCGTGAGAATATTCTTTTTCCCAGGCCTGACGCCACAGAAGAGCAATTGCTGGAAGCAGTAAAGGGAGCGTACGTCAATGAATTCACCGACAAATTTGAAGACGGTCTGGACACGCGTATCGGTGAACGAGGAGTAAAATTGTCAGGCGGACAGAAGCAACGGATCTCGATCGCACGTGCTTTACTGGCAGATCCGAAGATCATTATCCTGGATGAGGCGACGTCAAACCTCGATACCCAAAGCGAATCGTACATTCAGAAAAGCCTGGATGTTCTGATGAAAAACAGAACCACGTTCGTAATCGCCCATCGATTGAGCACCATTCGACAGGCGGAGCAAATTCTCGTGATTGAAGATGGAGTCATCGTTGAGCGAGGAAAGCATGATGAACTTTTAGCAAAAGAAGGGCGATACCACGAATTATATACTTACCAAAGCAGAATCTAAAACCAGCCACGATGTATACTCAAAGACGATATCCGTTCAAAAGCGTTATTATCTGGACACAACGCGAAATCATTTTCTTTACAATCTACGCAGCAGTGATGACCATTCTATATGAGATTCTGGGCATAAAATGGTTGCAAATACCCCTCGCACCCGTAGCCTTGATAGGTACAGCCGTCGCATTCATGGTCGGTTTTCAAAACAATGCTGCTTACGACAGAATATGGGAGGCCCGAAAGATCTGGGGAGGAATTGTGAATTCGTCCAGATCGTTGATCATCACGGTCAGGGACAGTTTCTACATGCACCGTTCCGAAGCGAACAAGGAAGAGAAGGAAGTATTGCGCACTATTACGAATCGCCACATAGCCTGGTTAACAGCACTTCGTTATGCGATGCGAACCCAAAAACCATGGGAAGCAACCTACGAAAAGGTGGGTAGAAGGCGTGTCAGGTTTGAATACAACGTTCCGGAATACGAAACCACTCTGGAGGAGGAGTTAAAACCACTTTTGAGCGAGGACGAGCTGCAACATGTGTTATCCATGGAAAACAAGCCAAATGCTTTGATTTCGCTTCAGTCCAAACATTTACGTGAATTAACGGATCAAAAAAAGTTGTGGGATTTCAGCCTCCTGAATCTTCAGAAAATACTGGAGGAGTTGACCGCGCTTCAGGGAAAATCGGAACGCATCAAGAACTTTCCGTATCCAAAGCAGTACGGGAGTATTGGTTACCATTTTGTACATATTTTCATGTGGCTGCTGCCGATGGCCATTATTCCGGCCTTTGCCAGTATGGGCGTGGAAGTGGCAAGGACCCATCCGTGGATCGGGAGTTATTTTGTGTGGCTGAACATTCCTTTGACCGTCATCGTAATCTGGGTTTTTAATACCATGCTACGAATCGGATTGGCAGGAGAAAATCCATTTGAAGGATCACCGAATGATGTACCGATCTCCAATATTTCCAGAGGAATAACACGTGATCTGCTACAGATCATTGGAGATGACAAAGAAGTATTGCCGCCTCATTTTGAGAATATTAATGACGTTCAGATGTGATGGGTTAATAACTAATGTTTTACGACTAAGTTATCGCGGTTTGGAAGCCTTAAAAAGTAGATCAGTACAATTAATGTAACGATAGCGGTCGTCAGAAACGCTGCTGTTGCCCCGAATTGAAACCAGATAAATCCGGTGAGCGCGCTTGCGAGCATGCTGCAAATACTTTGCAATCCTGCAAATGTTCCAATGGCGGTGGCAGTATCTTTCTTGTCGGTGATATTTGAGATCCAGGCTTTCGAAATTCCTTCGGTGGCTGCAGCATAAATGCCGTACAGGAAAAACAGGAAGAAGAAAATATACATGTTGACGTTTAACGCCATTCCAAAATAGACCGCTGCAAACAATGCCAGTCCGCTCATGAAAATTGTTTTCAGACCGATTTTATCCGCCAGGATACCTATGGGGAAGGCAAATAAGGCGTAAACAAGGTTGTAAAAAATATACACACCGATCACCATCGTGTCATTAAGCCCCGAATTCCTGGCTTGAAGCAGGAGGAAGACATCCGAACTATTAAATAGGGCAAACAACAAAAGTCCGATGACCAGTTTCCTATACGCCGGCGGACTTGTTTTCCAGTATTTCAGGAATGAAAAGAAGGACGTTCTTGTTCCTTTTTTCTTCTCGCTTGTTTTATTGTCCTTCAGCAAAAGCGCTGATACAACCGCTAACATTCCGGGGATGAAAGCAATGAAAAAAAGTGTTTTGTATTCCTGCGGGTAATAATACAAATAGAGCAGGGCTATTGAAGGCCCTAAAACTGCCCCCAGCGTGTCCATTGACCGATGAAACCCAAAGACTTTCCCTTTTGTCTGCGGCGTTGCTTCATCGGATAGGACCGCATCTCTTGCACCTGTTCGGATCCCTTTACCCAGCCGATCAAGTGTTCGCGCAAAGAAGATCCAGATGGGAAAGGTAAAGATCGCCATCATTGGTTTTGAAATAGAGCTCAGCGCATAACCGATCTGCACAAATGGAAGACGTCTGCCGGAGATGTCAGAAAGCTTGCCGAAATAGCCCTTGCTCAATCCTGCCGTGGCTTCCGCAATTCCTTCAAGTATTCCGATAAGCACCACTGAAAAACCAATACTTTCCAGGTAGATGGGCATGATCGGATACAACATCTCACTTGCCGTGTCGGTAAGCAAGCTTACAATCGACAAGATCCAGATCGTCTTTGTGATGTATTTCATTCAGTAGAATGGTTCGGGACTAAACGACCCGCCTCCGGATTTACACATATCAGAGACGATGGAGCTTAGGCGTTGTTCGTGGTATTTCAATGAATGAATTGTTCCTGTTTTTCATAGGGTAAAGCGTTGTCACTATTGTGTACAAGTTTAATTAGAAACGCATTGTCCTTTCTTTCCGCAATTAGTTGAAGTACACCATTTCTATCGGGAAGTTGTTTTCCATCGGGAGTGACACTACCACTAACTTTCCATAAGGCTGACACAATGATCAGCTGCGGTGATAATTCCCGAATATATGCGTCTTTCATTTCGAATGTTGCAAATTTCATAACTCTTTCGAAAGGAAAAATATGCTGTTTGACAATTGCTTCTCTGCCTAAGGCAGTTTGCCCCACTACATCGGTAAATTCGGCATCATGAGTAAACAATTCACCGAAACCTTCAAGATCTTTGTCATTCCAGGTGCTGATAAATTGATCAAGTAGCTGTTTTACGGCAGTTGTTGAATGTTCGTCGAGTCTTGATTTGATGTTCATTTCATGTTGGTTTAACTATTATCGCTAACGATTTGGCGCTAGACGCTTGTACTATCTTCTGAATATAGGAAAAAGCGATGAAGCTTTTGGTAAGCCATCCCGGTAGGGAGAGTTTTTTGAAGTTCGGAAGTCACTGGAGAATCATAAGCCAAAGGGCACTGTCAAATTTAAATAGGGTATTTATACCCGTAAAAATGGGTAATAATCCTTCTTCTAAAAGGAATCTTATTGACTAGTTTTAACCGATAGAATTCACCTAACTGTTAAAAGATATGGGATTTGAGAGCGCACCAACAGCAATAGAAAAAACTTGTCCAAGTTGTAAAGGAGACAAAGTTGATTCAAATGGGAATAAATGTAAGACTTGTAACGGCACGGGAAAAGCACCAAGGAATTAATTAGGATTTGATTCTAGAATGGGGGAGTGCTAAAGAAAGGACCTGCAAAATTATCAGATTCTCCTGTTCTTTAACCCTTTTCGAGTCGATGATTCTTCATTTTTCTCTAAGGAGGTTTGAATTTCTGTGGATGAATGCAAACGGTCCGCGGCTAGGAAGCGTACAGCATCTTGCGGAACCTTTTTACCTTAAAGATAGTGATTCCCTTAGAGAACAATTAAGCTTTGCAAGTTACATTGCTGTATGCTTTTTAGCTGCTGTTAGCTACATCTTTTTACCCTTTCTGATAACGCTGCCATCGAAGCCGTAAACGATCGTGTAATCATCATTGTAAAGTCTGCTTGTGATTCCGAGTTTGTTAAGAAGTGTGTTCGCCATTTGCCTAATGATTATCCATGTTTCATGGTTGTCAAGAAATTCCCAATCCCATATTTCTGTCGGTATGTTATCGACATTTTGCTTAAATTCCAACAATTCATTTCTCAATGAACTATCAATTAAATCCATTCTGAAGACAGTATCAAATAGAATTGGAGTAAAGGCATAATCAAGTTCTTCGTACAGTTCTGT
>JBNKYR010000168.1:0-8663 GCA_050300995.1 Crocinitomicaceae bacterium
ATATTTTAACATTTTATAAAGAGGAATCAGAAAGAGCAGAAAGACTGGGTTTGAAATTTACATGTGTAAACAAGAAAGACTTTGTGGAATATATAAAGAATTCCGTAAAAAGCGATGATATCATAATTAATGTTTTTATGAATAAAGAACTACAAAACAAGCTGAAAAAGTACTCTGCTGCAGCTGCGGCATTGGCAACTGCTTCAGGAGCATCTGCTCAAATTATCTACACTGACGTGAACCCTGATTTCATGCACCCGGGAGGTAACGTTGGAGTTGGTCTGGACGTGGACAACGATACAAACTTCGATTACGCGTTTTATTCAATCGACACTACCGGAACTTTCGGTCACGTACGTACTACACTCGTGGCTCCTTACGGTACTGCTGGTAACGCTATCGCTGGTGAAGCTCCTTCAGGATATAACTACGCGTTGGCTTTGAATACAAATGACATGATCGACAACACGTTGAACTGGATCACTACGACTTGTACAATGGCGTACAACATCGATAGCAGCAACCCGTACAACGAGAACTGGAACGGTGTTACTGACAAGTACCTCGCTCTTCAGTTCAATACAGGTGGTAGCACTTACTACGGTTGGGCTCGTTTGGACGTTCAGGCTATCGGAGATATCTGGACATTGAAAGATTACGCTTACAACTCTACAGCTGGTTCCGGAATCAACGCTGGAGATATGGGGCCTGCAGGTTTGGATGATGCAACTATCGAGCAATTGGTACACTTCATCAACCAGCCTAACAACTCTGTTTTGGTGAAAGTAAACGGTGGTCTTACTGATGGTAACGTAACTGTTGTTGCTGCAAGCGGACAGGTTGTTGCTAACGGACCAGTTGTTGACGATCACTTCGTGGTTGACATGAACGGTCTTACTTCAGGAATCTACATGATCCATGTAACTTTCGCTGAAGGTGCTGTGACTAAGAAAATGATGGTTACCAAGTAATCCTCATTTCAGGAAATAAAAAATCCCCCGGTGTTAACCGGGGGATTTTTTTTATGTCTTTACTTCCGGAATCAGATAGTTCTTCCCGGATATACTTTCAGTGCTTCTTCCAGGCACTTTACGGCTGCGCTCAATGATTCCTTTTTCAATACGTAGGCAATGCGCGCTTCCTGAACACCTGCACCCGGAGTGGAATAGAATCCGCTTGCCGGAGCCATCATTACCGTAGCACCGTTGTAATCGAAATCTTCGAGTAGCCACTGGCAGAATTTCTCAGCGCTGTCCACCGGGAACTTCGCGACGCAATAAAATGCTCCGCTCGGCTTGGGACAAAAGACCCCAGGGATCTTATTCAGCCCTTCAACCATGATGTTGCGGCGTTCTACATATTCGGCGACCACATCGTCAAAATAAGATTGTGGTGTATCAAGTGCTGCCTCTGCGGCAATTTGTTCGATGGTTGGCGGAGAAAGACGTGCCTGTGCAAATTTTAATGCGGCCGTCATTACTTCCTTGTTTTTGGAGATCAGGGCTCCGATACGCGCCCCGCACATGGAATAGCGCTTCGAAACAGAATCGATCATAATGACATTGTCTTCAATACCTTTCAGGTTCATCACCGAGAAAGGTGTTGCACCGTCGTAGCAGAACTCACGGTAAACTTCGTCAGCAAAAAGAAACAGGTTGTGCTCCTTTACAATGTCGCGTAAACGTTCCAGTTCTTCTCGTGAATACAGGTAACCTGTTGGGTTTCCCGGGTTACAAATGACGATCGCCTTTGTTTTTGGCGTGATGCGCTTTTCAATCTCTTCGATCGGAGGCAGGGCAAAACCGTCTTCGATCTTTGCAGTCACCGGAACAACATTCAGTCCTGCCATTACCGCAAAGCCATTGTAGTTGGCGTAAAAGGGTTCCGGAATGATCACTTCGTCCCCGGGATCACAGGTTGTCATGAATCCGAAAACAAGGGCCTCCGAACCTCCGGTTGTGATAATGATATCACTTGATTCAACTGGAATTCCGCTGTTTTGGTAGTACTTAGCGAGTTTATCACGATAGGACTGAAGACCAGCAGAGTGGCTGTATTCCAAAATTGTGAGGTCAGCAACTCTGATCGCGGTGATAGCTGTTTCCGGAGTGTTGATGTCCGGTTGACCGATATTCAGATGGTATACAGTCTTTCCTTTTTTATAGGCTTCTTCGGCAAAGGGAACCAGTTTCCTGATTGGCGATGCCGGCATATTGGAGCCTTTTTGCGAGATATTGGGCATGGCTATTTATTTGATGACGGCCAAATTTAATTAGAATGTTCCAGTTCATTTCCTTTCATCAGTATTTTGTTTCTTTGACGCATGAAATGGTTGTTCCTGTTCGGTGTATTGTGTCTGGCGACTGCTTGCTTTGAGAAGAAGGAGCCGGTCTGGATCGAGCGCCTGGAAGAGACGATCACGGAAATTGATGAACAGGAGGAAGAGCGGGAAAAACAACGGGTGCTGGACTCTCTCACGGAAGCACGGATGGAAGAAGTAGGGTTGGTGAACATCCGGAAAATGGACGCGCGGATCAAAGTCGATCTCCGTTATGCGGGAAGCAATAATTTCATGCACAAACAGCTTTACGATACCTTGCATCAGGCCTTTGTTCAGCGGGATGTAGCCGAACGACTTTCAAAAGTGCAGGATTACCTGGATTCCATTCGTCCCGGATACCGGCTTCTGGTTTTTGATGCAGTCCGACCTGTTCAGGTTCAACGTGAGATGTGGGAAGCACTGGATTCGATTCCTCCGTTGAACCGCGGAAAGTTTGTATCGAACCCGGCCCTGGGTAGTGTTCATAATTTCGGGGCGGCAGTCGATCTGACCATTGTTGATGAGATGGGAAAGGAGTTGGATATGGGGGCAGGATATGACGATTTCCGAAAAATAGCTTTTCCGAGTATGGAAGGACATTTTCTGCAAAGCGGGGAACTGTCGAAAGCGCAGTGGGAGAACCGTAAATTATTGCGACAGGTCATGCGCTCTCAACGTTTCTCCAATATTCCCAGCGAGTGGTGGCACTTCAATGCTACATCGCGGATCGGTGCCGCACATAAGTATCAGTTGCTGGTAACGGAATCCGGGAGCTGGCGACGCATGACCATCGTTGAAACGAGGGACACCATCTCAGATTCGCTGATCAACCCGGAGTAGGAACCGATTATTTCATCGTCACGATTTGCAATGATGAACAACGGGAAGCTCTTCGTTCCTGCCTGTTTCATGAACCAACCGACCAATGCGTGTCTTCCTTCATTTGGTCCCGACGCCTCGAAATGATAGAGCTGATTATTCCAGCGAACAACTTCCTCACTTGATTCTTTCAGTTCGAAAAAGGAGACCTGTCCGTTTGCTACTTCCGCAATGGACTTGCTGTCTTCAATGATCTGTCGGTTTTTACAGCAGATACCGCACCAATCGGCAGAAACAAAGATGATACGGTACAAGGAACTATCCTCAGGTAAAACCTCGATGGATCCGAAACGAACCTGCTGCCCGAAACCCGGAAAGGCGAAGAAGAAGAATATGACCGGGATGAAGCGTTTCATTTGAAGGTGTAACGGATTCCCAGAAATCCGCGGATTCCCTGGTTGGGTGCGTAAACATACGAAGGATCAAATGTCAATCCGTACGGATTGCTGGCATCCGGAACTACATGGCCGTCAGCATCAAAATTCACTTGCTTATCGAACGGATCATTGCTTCGTGCGATCAGGAAGGGGACATCTTTGGCCGGGGTCCAGTTCAGCAGGTTTTTTACACCGCCGTAGATCTCGAATGTCTTGAAACATTGATACGTAAGTTGGATGTTCTGCAAACTCCACCACCTGGAATAGAGTGGACGCGGATCCAGATCATTCAATAAGGGAAGTCGCATCGGGCTGTACAGGTTTCCGGTGTAATCAATGCTGAGATGGATCTTCGGAATTTCATAGGTGACGCTCCAGTTACCGGAAAACTTTTCGGTGAGGATCTGTTGTTGCTTGTGACCGTTCTCATAGCTTCCGATATCCATGTACGTTCCGCCTACCTGAACTTTCAGATTCCGGATAACGGCAAGATCGAGCTTCAGACTGATGCCCTGACTCACAGCATGCGATTGAAGGTTGGCGTATCGGATCTCGTTCGGGTCGGAATCGTAATCGGCGATAATGCGGTTTTCGAAATAGGTGTAGAAGATCGTGGCATCCACCCCGATGAGCCGGTTCTTCTTCGTAATGATGGTCTTATAGAAATTGAGGTTGCCGTTGTAAGACGCTTCCGGTGAGATCTTGTCTTCGATGATCACTTTACGCGCACCGGTCAATGCTGCGTGGTCTTCAGTAAAAATGTTTACGATGCGATATCCGGTTCCCAGGTTCAGGCGTAAAATGGTGGAAGAATTCATGCTCCATTTGTAACCGATTCGCGGTGTAAAAATAGAACCATGCACGGAATGGTGATCATAGCGCAATCCCAGCAGTAATTTATGTTTATCGTTCAATCGGATCTCGTCCTGAAAGAAAATGCCTGGCAGCCAGGTTGCCGAAGGCATGTTCGCAGGAATTGAATCGGCGGTTTGTGTGGCCGAGGTGTTATCGTCGTACCAGGTATACCGGATAGCTGCTCCCAGGAGCATATCGTTCCTTCCGGCTTTCTTATCCCAGTACAATTGCCCGAACCCAATGAATTGATCGGCCATGAATGGAACGGTCCCGTAGTAACTGTTTTGTCGATGCTGGTTGACGGAAGTCGAGAAGAAGATCTTCTCTTTCAGCGGAAGTTGATAACTCGAGATCAGCTCCCAACGGGAAGTGTAAATACTCTCTCCGTATAGACTGTCGCCACCGCGATGATCGGCGTTCCAACCTGTCTCACCGCCCCAACGGTCTTCGTAGAGGTAACGCCCGGCAATCGTAAACAAGCGGTAATCTTTCCGTTTGAAATTCCATTTCTGAAACAGGGAAATGCGATCCTGAAGTGTGACATCCGTAAAGCCATCCTTATTGTCGTCCTTCTTCAGATCGTAGTTGAAGTAATTAACTCCTGTCAATACGTTTACCTTTTTACCGAGATTGAATTTGGCAGCGAGATCTACGTTGTTTTCGAGCCAACTCGTGGTAAATACATCGGCAGCAAATACAGGCGCATTTTCGGGCTTTTTGGTGATGATATTGATGATTCCCCCAATGGCTTCACTACCGTATAGGGTAGAAGCGGGCCCTTTGACGATCTCGATGCGTTCAACGAGTGAATTCGGGATCCCGCTGAGTCCGTAGACAGTGGAAAGGCTGCTCACGATTGGCATTCCGTCAATGAGTACCATCGTGTATGGTCCTTCGAGTCCGTTGATGTGAATGTCTCCCGTATTGCAGATATTACAGTTCAATTGCGGCCGAACCCCATTGACGTTTTGCAAAGCCTCAAAAACAGATGAACTCGGGTTTTTTTTGAAAAATTTCGGAGTGAATACTTCGACATTCACAGTGCTCTCTTTCTTGCTGACTTCTTTCAGGGTTCCGCTCACCACCATTTCCTCGACTTGCTGCAATTCCGGCGTCAGGGAGATCTTCAGTTTTTTGGACGAAGGAATTTTGATGTTGGAGATGAATGGAGTATACCCGTGTGCAAACACTTCGACTTCAAAAAATCCACCGGGTAGCTGTGTCAGTGTAAATTTCCCTTCATCGTCAGAAAGCGCAAAGGCTTTTGCTTCTTTGATCTTGACTTTGGCAAACGGGACCGGTCCATTCGAATCCATAACAATTCCTTCAAGCGAATGCTGCCCGTATGAAAAAGCGCTCAAAAGAAAGAAAAGTCCGACAATCAGGAGTTTTTGAATCACAACAAAATATGTTTACTGACAAAACTAATAAAGTTAGATTAATCTAACAGTCAATATTAGAAACAATTATTCTTTAGTTTTGTTGTATGCTTTCCTTCACCGAAGAGAATTACCTGAAAGCCCTGGTTCAACTTACGGTTTTCGAAGAGTCCCGATCAGAGGTCGGGGTGAACCTGCTGGCGGCTACCCTCGAGGTAAAACCGGCAACAGTAAGCGACATGATGCGCAAGCTTCGCGATAAGGAATTGGTGAATTATGAGCGCTACGGAAAAGTATCATTAACCGATTCGGGGTACCTGGCTGGAATGATGGTGATTCGTCGCCACCGGCTTTGGGAAACGTTTTTATACGACAAATTGGATTTTACCTGGGATGAGGTGCACGAACTTGCCGAAGACCTTGAGCACATTCATTCGAAAAAGCTGATCGACCGATTGGATGGTTTTCTTGGCTTTCCGGAATTTGATCCCCACGGCGATGCCATTCCTGATGCGGACGGAAAGATTGACATTCCTTTCAGAAAAACGCTGTCCGAGATGAAGAAGGGGGCCCGGTGTAAGATCATTGCCGTAAAGGATAATTCTACGGAGTTCCTTCAGTATGTGGACAAGATCGGTCTGCAGATCCAGGATGAGGTAATAGTGGAGGAGAAGGAGGAATTCGATGCACTCACTACGATTCGTTTTAAGGATAAAACAATGGTTGTTTCTCCCCGCTTTACGGATAACATCTTTGTGGTGTGTGCAAATTGCCTGAAGGCAAAAGATTGCCAGTGCTATAGCTGATCCGTCAGCGAATTCCTTCCTTGTTCAGGACATGAATAAAATGAAAGCCCCGGGGAACGTATCCTTGATTGTAGAAGAACTTGTGCGCGGGGAAATTATCCGTGTAAGAATCGAGTGCCAGAAGGGTGCATTTTTCCTCAATGGCCAGTTGCTGCATGTATTCGAATAAATCTTTCCCGATTCCGCGCGAGCGGTGTTTTTTCGGAATAATGATGTTGTCCAGTTCAAGGTATTTGCCGCACCACAATTTGTGTCCGATCCAGAATCCGGTCAACCCGATACACTCTTCATCCACAAAGACTGCCACCTGACCGTAGTTGTGCGGAAGCATTTGGTCCAGTTCGGCGGAGTATTGCTCACGACTCAGTCCCGGATACATTTCAAGTAGTACAGTGTAATTGCGAAGCATTTCTTCCTTGCCTTTGATCCTTCGGATTTCCATAGCGTCAATTAAAAAAGGCGCCGCATGATCCATGCGACGCCTGATGTTATTCGTTTAAGTACGATTAACGTACGATATTCAGTTTTTGTGTACCGTGAATTACTCCGGATTCATCTGTAAAATGAACGAAGTAAGTTCCTGCCTGATAAGCACTGACGTTCAGGGTCAGAGAACCGTTGAATTCATTGGTTGAATACACCTGACGGCCAAGTGCGTCTGTCACTACAAGAGTCACGGAACTTGTTGTTTGCGCTTCGATCGTTACCTCATTTGCAGCCGGGTTCGGATAGATCATCAAAGCAAGAGCTTCGTTCTCATTCAATCCGAGGCATTCGGTCACTTCAATTGTCGTGGTCGCAAAGTTTGTACATCCGTTGATGTCTGTGTACACATACGATACACTCTGCGTAGCCGGCAACACCAATGACGGATCAAAGTTGCTTCCGGAAACACCTGCACCACTGTAGAATCCTCCTGACGGAGTTCCGGCCGGCAATGCAATCGGATCGTTGTATGTACAGATTGTTGACTGTGAGAACGGATCGATAGTCACTGCAGGCAGCGCCAAAGAAGTCACATCTACCTGATCAGTATTGACACATCCGTTGGCATCAGTTCCTGTTACCGTGTAAGTGGTTGTTCCGGCGGCTGCCAGGAAAGATACCCCGTTTGTGACAGAGTTATCCCACTGATAAGTGCTGGCACCAGCTCCGTATAGAACAACAGGATCACCTTCACACACAGTAAGGTCTGGTCCTGCTGAAACTGCCGGCAACGGGTTAACAGTCACCACTACGTCATCTGTATTCCAGCAACCTGAAGCATCGAATCCGGTCACCGTATAGGTTGTTGTTCCTGATGGTGAAACCGTTTGACTTGCACCGCTTCCGAGACCATTGCTCCAGGAATACGTAGTGCCACCTGAAGCCGTGAGAGAAGCACTTCCTCCGATGCAGATTCCCTGATCAGCGCCAGCATCAATGGATGGAGCTGTCAATACGGTGATCGTAATTGTTTCAGTGTCCGTACCGCAAGATCCGGGTGCAAAGGAATATGTGAAGTTGTAGTTTCCTGGAGCTACCTGTGTAACGTCCAAAACGTTTCCTGAAAGTGCGCCGGTGTTGTTGTCATCACTCCAAAGACCTCCGGAAGTGTATCCGGTAATTGTTCCGAAGAGATCAAAGGCATTGTCACTTTCACAGGCATTTACCAGTCCACTTGGGGAACCGGCACTTACGCTGTTAGTCACAGTTACCTGTGTTGTTGTACTGGCAGCCGCACAAGCTCCGTTCGCCGCAAAGGTGTACGTGAAGTTATACGTGCCCGGACTTACCACAGAAGGGTTGAAAATGCTTCCTGCGAGTGCTCCGGTGCTGTTGTCATCGCTCCAGGTTCCTCCTGCATCTTCTCCGGTAATTCCTGTGAACAGATCAAGGCTTGTAATGGAAACGCATGCGGAAAGTGGTGCTGCTGTTCCCGGATCACTTTGTGTGTCTACACCGATGGTGATCTGATCCTGTGCCGTACAACCTGCAGACGTTCCGGTTACGGTATACGTGGTTGCAGTGGTAGGGGAAACAGTTTGACTTGCTCCGGCTCCGAGAC
>JBNKYR010000169.1:0-8646 GCA_050300995.1 Crocinitomicaceae bacterium
TTTTCGGTGATTCCAATGGTTGTAATGTTCTCGCAGGCTGATGTTTCCGTGCAACCGTTCACCGTTACTTCAACTGCGTACGACCCATTGGCAACCGGTGTAAATGATTGTCCTGTTTCTCCTGCGATCGGAGCATTCCCGTTGTTGCAATCTACCCATTGATAGCTTGCTCCGGTGGCACCAGCAGTCAGTGTAATTCCTGAGATCGTTACACCAACATTCACCGTATTCACTGTAAGCGTCAGGTTCACTGTGGAGTCACATCCGCTCATTGTAGTAAATACTTCCGTGTAAGTCCCGGCTGTTGTCAAGGTCTGCGTACCGAAAGTGTAGCTGTCGCCAGCACAAATCGTGGCTGTTGCCGTCTCATCGTACACCGGGTTTACGTTCAATGTCAGGTTCACCGTCGAATCACATCCGCTCATTGTAGTAAATACTTCCGTGTAAGTCCCGGTTGTCGTCAGGGTCTGCGTACCGAAGGTATAGCTGTCGCCATCACAAATTGCTGCTGTTGCTGTTTCATTGTACGCCGGGTTTACGTTCAGGGTCAGGTTCACCGTCGAATCGCATCCGTTCATTGAAGTGAATACTTCCGTGTAGCTTCCGGCTGTCGTCAAGGTCTGCGTACCGAAGGTGTAGCTGTCGCCACCACAAATGGTCGCTGTTGCTGTTTCATTGTACGCAGGGTTTACTTCGATCAGAACAGTGTTGAGCATTTCCGAATTGCAGGTCGTACAATTGCCTGTCGCACTGGTAGCCCATGGTGAAATGCCATTGTAACCTGTAGAATCCACCGAGTTTCCGTTCCCTGTTTGATCCAAAAAGTCGTTTTGGAAGGGGAAGTAAGCTACCAGATCTGTCTCGTTACCGTTCAGACAATTCGACATGTTCGTCTGAATTTCCGTTTGAGTAAGCGCTCTTTCCCAAACACGGACTTCATCAATGAGTCCTCCAAAGAGTGCAACAGGTACCTCAGGTCCTCCGATAGAAAAATTGTTTAACGGAGGGTTGTTGTTGATAAAAGCGGCGCCGACAGAAATGCCATTTACATAGATTGTCCAGATACTAGACGGATCTCCTGTCATCGCCACATGCGTCCACTGTCCGGGAGTAACAATATATCCTGTATTCAGAAAATTGACAGCTCCAAACAGACCTCGCAATTCTCCTGCAGGTGAAATCCTTAGCCCATAACCACTACTGCTACCGGCGCCATTGTAGATGAGGTACTCTGCTTGCGTGATATTGCCATCCCAATTGAACCAGCATTCAAGGGTTACATCATTGTCGTTATAGGTTGCACACGTACCGTCCGGCTTTCGAACCCAGTCGTCCACACCATCCAGTTGCAGTGCAGTACCTATGTTTTGTGCTGTCACATAGTATTCTGTCGTAGTCAGGATCATTCCCGGGTCGAAAGAAATGGACCCGCCCGTACCGGCGATCGGACCATCTATCAGGTTGTTTGTGCCTGTTTCGTAAAGGGTATATTCTACTCCTGTTTCAGTTACATCCACATTAATGGATACGGTACCGCTATCACATAACGCTGTTTGGCTGGCACTGACTGTTTGTTGAACCGGTAAGGGATTCACGATAAGATTCATTTTGATCAGAGAGTCACAACCGTTCACAGTGGTGTACCAATCCGTATACCATCCGGCAGTTGTTTCATAGTTTCCAAAGATCAATGCGCTATCTCCCTGACAAATACTGATCTCAGGAAGTGTATCATTGTATTCCGGATAAATGACCACCGTAACAGAACCGCAACCTGCACCTCCGCAATTCCCTTCTCCCTGGATGTAATAGGTTGTTGTCACCAATGGGTTTAGCTGGATCGTATTGGTTGTGGTTGAGTCCACAACCGGTCCGGTACATGAATCCGCATGAATTACCCATTGTGTAGCATCATTGAGGTTTCCTGTCCAGGTAAGTGTTACATCAGGACCCGGACATGACGGAGCTGGAGTGGAGACCACCGGTTGGTCTGCTGGAGTGCATGCAAATTCTATCCAATATACTTCATTGGCGGTTGGAGAATTCGCTACAACATCCATGTCTCCGTCTCCGTCCATGTCAGCAACATGAACACGTCGTATATAATTTCCGGCATAGATTATATGTTGGGTAAAATTTTGACTTCCATCATTCTCAAACCAAAACAAGTTGTTAACGGCATATATACCCATAACCACATCCAGATCATTATCCCCGTCGATATCCATAGTATAAACGTCTCCAAACAAGGTTGGGCCTGAGTAAATTGTATGTTTGGCAAAGCCGGATCCTCCCTGATTTTCGTACCACGCGAGTTCACCAACAAGAATACAAATGATATCGTTGTCTCCGTCGTTGTCCACATCACCTGCATCCAGTCCATATATATTGGCTGCCGTATTGTCTACATTCAGCACTTCCAGGTTCATTTCTTCATCGTTGTCGTACAAGAAAAGTCCGTTGAGATTATCAATAAATGTTACTATATCCAGGTCTCCATCTCCGTTCACGTCTGTTTTCAATATGGCATTGGACCCATCGCCTTCAATACCAATCGCATGAAGCGTAAAGTTCTCATTTCCGTCGTTTTCGAACCAGCCCTGGTACGAAGACATAATCGTCAACGAAAACACTATATCCAAATCTCCATCACCTTCCATGTCAGCCACTTCTAAATCACCTATCCCCGATAAGATTGGATACGGCGCAATTGATGCAAGTGATAAAGCATGACGCGTAAAGTTCTGAGAACCGTCATTTTCGTACCAGTAAAGCTGGTCCCCGGCATCCCCACACAGCAAATCCAGGTCACCATCGTTATCCAGATCAGCGACTTCCACCTCTTTAGCGGAGATGGTATTGTCTACAACGATTCCAGTATAGTTTTGCGCACCATCGTTTTCGTACCAGATCAATTCGTTATCCCCTGAGCTTGAGGTTAAAATATCCATATCTCCGTCATTGTCAATGTCTGCCGGGCGTGCCGTTCTGGCCAAAGTCACTGTGTCGGTAATAAGGTGCTTCGTGTACGTGGTTGGTGTAAAGCCATGCGGTGTTGCAGCTGCTCTGAACTCAAAGGTGTAGTGTCCATAAATGGGGTTTCCGTTACTGCGCAGCAGGCTATCGCTGATGGTTACTTCTATGGCTTCTCCCGGTACGAAATTGTTTGTTGGGTCAAAGGTAATTGTACTTGTTCCTACGCCGGAGAAGGTTCCGGCAATTGTACCTGACAATTCTCCACGTACGGCAATGTTATCCGTATTGACCGAGGCCGCATCAATTGTTTCCTGAAAACTCAGTACTATGGAAGTAGAAACAGGCACGTTGTCTTCAAACTGAGCCGGCGTAGTGACCAACAGAGTGTCCATTTCTATCCATCCAACCTGAGAGTTGATTGATGAACCATCACGATAGAATGCCAGGTCAAGATCTCCGTCACCGTCCATATCAGCAGGAGCGGCTCTTGTAAGCCAGTTTCCACTACTTACGCTTGTCAATACATGCGGGTGGAAATTTTGTGCAAAATCTGCCCTGTACCAGATAATTTCTTCAAATCCGAAAACGATGATATCCTTTAATTGATCACCGTCAAAGTCGGCAACCTCTACATAACGCTCTGTTAAAGCTGCTATGGTGTGCTGTGTAAAATTTTGTGTTCCATCGTTTTCATACCAGTATAATGATGTGTTCTGAACAACGATATCCATATCGCCATCATTGTCCATATCAGCCACATCTGCACCGTTAAACACTGTTGGGTCTATCACGTGTTCTGTAAATGTCTGGGTGCCGTCATTTTCAAACCATCTCAGTCCGTTATTCACATTCCAAACAATATCAAGATCACCATCCTGATCCACATCACTGATTCGTCCTTTCTTCGTCGTTCCACCCAATGCTGATACCAATGTGTTTACAGAAAAATTCTGGGTGCCGTCGTTTTCCAGCCAGTGGAGGTAGCCAGAATAATCTGCAGCCACAAGATCCATGTCACCATCCCCATCCAGATCTCCTGTTCGGAGATAAATTTCCATACCGGGGAACGTTGCGAGTGACTGCGCGGTAAAATTCTGACTACCGTCATTTTCCAGCCAGATCACAAGCCCCGCATAAATTGAGCAAACGACATCCAAATCTCCGTCGCTATCCAGGTCAACAGGATGTACTTCCTCTATTTCCCATGTAGAAGTAACATAGATTGTCGTACTCGTGAAGTTTTGACTACCGTCATTTAATAACAGATCAACTGTGTTATCATTGGCATTGATCATATCCATATCACCGTCGTTGTCAATATCTGTCGAGGCCATGTAATTTGAATGATTTGTTGTAAATAAATCATGCACCTCACTTCTTTGCAGATATTTGCTTTCTACTACGTTGGCAGTGAATGAAAGTGAGTGGTTGGCCACAAGTGGTTGAGCGGAAGTGTTCATTAACCCGGTAGTCAGGGTCACCGTGATTTTTTCTCCCGTATGTAAATCTACCGCCGGATCAAAGGTAATGGTTGTTGTTCCACCACCCGAAAATGTTCCGGAGAGAATTCCGGTTTGAGCACCTCTGATAACGATGTTGGAAGCATTGACAGTAGCACCATCCACCGGAGTATCGAAATCCAGGACGATGTTAGCGTCACGCGCAACATTAGAGGCGTTGATTGCAGGTGAAGTGCTTGTCACCTGAAGTTGTCCGTACGCGAGTACTGTCATGCACATCGCAATCACGGACAGGATTGTTTGAATAAAGTGTGGTCTTTTCATAACGAGACAATTTTGTACACTACGAATCTATTTGCGATCAACACCACGTCATAATTTTTGTGACGGTTCAGGGCTTTGAAGGGACAAACATTCCGGTTTGCGGGAAGTTTGAAAAAAACAGCCCGGTAAACCGGGCTGTTCTTCAAGGAGTATGCGATCTGATCATTCTATGATCAGACGTTGGCTGGTTTGTCCTTCGTTTGTATGGATGCGCAGCGTGTACATCCCTCCACGGACCATACCGAGGTCTATTGCGTGTTTTCCTTGTGTCGTATAGTGTGTTTCGAAAACAACCTGCCCGAGCAAGTCGTAGATCTTCACGTCCACCGGTCCGGCGCTGCTTCCCGCTGTTTCGAATGTGAATACACCGTGATTCGGATTCGGATAGATCTTAAAGAAGAGGTCTTCCAACTCACTGATCCCAATGGTTGCAATGTTCTCACAAGCCGATGTTTCCGTGCAACCGTTCACCGTTACTTCAACTGCGTACGACCCATTGGCTACCGGTGTAAATGATTGTCCTGTTTCTCCTGCGATCGGAGCATTTCCGTTGTTGCAATCCACCCATTGATAGCTTGCTCCCGCCTGGTTGGCCGTAAGCGTTACGTCGGATATTGAAACGGTAGAATTGACATCAACAATTTCAACGATTGCAATCGTGCTCATTTCAGTTCCGCAAAGGTTGCAGTGATCCACTCCGGTTGTCCATGGTGACCCTGCATACTTGTTTTCCAACAGATTTACCCCTCCGGAACCCTGATCGGTTCCTCCGTGCTCAAAGGAATAATAGGCGACAAGATCCGTTTCACTTCCGGTCAGGCATGTATTCATGTCCTGTTGTATTTCCGCTTGCGTTCTTACTGTTTCCCATACACGCACGTCATCGATCGTACCATCAAAAGGCGCGGTACCCAATACATCTACTCCAACATGGAAAACATGCCAGCTGTACGGCGGATTATTATTTATGATTGTTGAACTGATGGAATCACCATTCACATAATAGGTCCATAGATTCGAGGTAGTTCCGGTCACTGCGATATGCGTCCAGGTGTCCGGAATTACTTTATACGTGGTGTACAGATATCCAACGCCACCAAATAATACATACAAGGTGCTGTCCGACCCTTGCAGGCGTAATGCATACCCCCCGTATCCTTCATGACCATTCACAAGGATTGTTTTTACGCCATTCGCGAATCCATTATCTGTGATCCCATCCCACTTTATCCAGCATTCGATCGTTACGTTATTGTCGTTCAACGTTACCGGTTCACCCGTACTACTGGATAAATAATTGGCTGTTGTGTCAAAGGAAGCTCCGTAGGACGGTCGCTCTCCATACACATGGTAGCTGGTAGTTGACACAACAGTTCCCGTATTGAATGCCATGGCAGAACCATCTCCAATAAAAGGACCGTCCACTACCTGATCATTTGCATCATCTCTCAGGTAGTATTTAACACCATTTTCACTGGCGGCCATGTTGATCGTAACAGCAGCTGTGTCGCACAGATACGTTTGTGCCGGGGTGATCTGCTGATCCGTCAGAAGCGGATCAACGATCAGTTCAAAATGCTGCAATGAATCACATCCGCTAACCGTTTGCAATGAATCCGTATAAATTCCGGAAACAGACTGATATTGACCAAAGATCAACAGACTGTCTCCGTTGCATACCCGCTGCTGTCCGACAAGTTGCGTATAGGAAGGATTTGCGTCAACATATACGTTAGCGGGAATTCCATCTGACCCACAACCACCGCTACCCCACACGAAATATTCTCCCCATTGTATCGCAGGAAATGTAACAGAATTGGTATAAACCGTATCATACGTCGCGAACCAGTCATCGTAAAATATCCAGTACGTATTGTCATTCAGGTTCCCCGTCCAGGAGATGGTGATCAATTCTCCCTCACACACCGTATAACCGGCAGGAGCTGAAATTACCGGAGTGTCAGCCGGGATGCACTGTGCGTTTGCCTGCAGGTAGAGAAGGAGAACCAGACAGGTTGATAAGATCTTTTTCATAACATTTGCTTTAACAATTCACACTAAAGATGGGAGCACTTCCTGCGGATCTCAAAAAAAAGGTCCGGACGTACAGGATTCAGGGACGAATCATTTGAATCCTGGGAAGTAATTTCTTTCAGTTATTCACTTCGGAACCGTACGACCTGAATTGCTTGCAGTATTTGGCGTAGCGGGCTGCGGCAAAATCATTCGGGTTTTCTTCGGCAATTTCAGCGAATAACTCGTACGCTGAGAGATAATCATCTTCCCACAATAGTTCAATGGCCGTTTGAAATACGGGAGCACTTTTAACGCGTTTGTTGCGGTCTTCTTCCCGCAGACAATCCAAGAGTTCATAGATCTTTACTTCCTCCGTTTTGCCTTTGACGCGAACTTTATCCAGCAAACGGTAATTGTGGGCAGGCAGGTTCTCCATTTTCAACAGTGCTGCCTCGCTGCAAATTGCCACGGATCTGTAATTCTTCGTCACTCCTTCCAAACGGGAGGCAAGGTTTACCGCATCTGAGATTACCGTTCCCTCCAATCGTTCGTCTTCCCCGATGATTCCCATCATCAGTTTCCCTGTGTGAATTCCAATCCCGATATTGATCGGCGGTAATTCTTCCAATTCGCGTTGTTGATTGTAAGCGAGCAATTCTTCGGAAATGCTCACAGTAGCACGGACCGCTTGTTCCGGGTACTCGAACAGGGCCATGATCGCGTCGCCAATGTATTTGTCAATAAATCCTCCGTTTTCACGGATCAATGGTCCCATCCGTTTAAGATAGGCATTGATAAACGCAAAGTTTTCCTCCGGACTCATGGATTCGGAATGCGTTGTAAAAGAGCGAATATCAATAAACATGACCGTCATTTCCAGTTCTCTCTGGTCTCCGAGTCTTAGATCATGAAGTGATGTTCTGTTCAGTTTCTTCAGGAATTCGGAAGGAACAAACCGGGCACTTGTAGCCAACAAGACTTCGTTGTCCTTAAAGGCTTTGGAAAATTTCATGGAGATCACGACCGCCTGCGAAAAGATCAGGAAGATCAACCCGAAATGCACCATCGCCACCGAATAAATGATCTGGTTGACAAACAAGAGATCGTTAACTGCCGTGGCCACCAATACAATGGTGCCAATAGTTACCAGGGATGCATACTGAACTTTGTTGATGGTGAGTCGGATCAGTTTAATGATAATGTAAAGTGTTCCTGCCAGATAAAACGCGTTGAACAAGGGAATGCTTTGACTGGAGACCACGGTCGGTGTAATTGCCGTGAATGCAATGAAAGGCAGTGCGATAAAATAACTGATCTTCACCAGCTTCATGGAAATATGACCTTCGAATAAATAGTATAAGTAATGCAAGGCCAACGGCACGCTCAAAAAGTAGGTGGTATGTCCGATGAACAGAATAAGCTTGTACGGAATGTCCGTATCGGGCCCGACGAAAACCATCTGTCCTGTGAATCCGGCCCGAATAAGAAGATTCAGACAAAAGAGGGAAAAATACAGTGGCATTCTGGCTTTCATCCTGTTGAAGTAAAGCACCATGTGGTACAGGACAATAATACAGATCACACCGATGAGTATCCATGCATTTCTGTTTTTACTGCCGACCTCAGCGTAAACCCCCTCTACTGATCCGAGTTGAATAGTGTTACGGACCCCTCCTTTTCGATGGTCGTAGTTGGATACCTTCATTACCAGTTCAATCGTTTGATCATCCACCACAAATGTTCCTGCAACAGGAACCGGAAATGGTTCGGATGAAGTGCTCGCCCTGCTGTTCACCGCGTTTTTCAAAGGCAAGCAGCCCATCCTGTTTCCGGATGTCACCTACAGTTTTTATCCGGTGTATTGCAGACT
>JBNKYR010000170.1:0-8573 GCA_050300995.1 Crocinitomicaceae bacterium
CGGTGAAGGTCGGATTAACATCTTCCTGTTGACCGTTCAGTCCGTGGTCGTTATCAAGTCGCCAGCTGAACATTCCGCCAAGCCCGTTATTCATGGCATATTGTGTCCAGGTTTTTGTATCATCCAGAGAAGTTTGCACCCCGCTATTTTCCGTGCAGACACCTCCCATCAGAATACTGGCATTGATTCCGGCGTTCGTCCATACGGGAACGTCGGTTGGTGTGCCATACGACGAATAATCCTGTAGTTCGAGGTAGTCCACATTGGCATTGAACGCTTGTACGGCATCCGAACTGTAAAGGGATGTGGGACCATCATACGGCCATGGAACAGAAACGGCAATTCCCAGTCCCGCTGTTCTGAAGCTCGGTCCCAGTTGATTGACCAGTTCGGGAACATAGGGCATTCCGTTTCCCTCCGCGTCGATAGAAATTCCGCTGTACCCATTGGTCTGGAGCCATGTAACGATATTAGCTGTTGAGCGGTTGTTGTGTGCGTTGTTGTCATTCACGGTAGCTTCGATCCCGGTATCTCCCAGACCTGCATAGATCTTCACGCCGGGTGCCTGAGCAAGAATTTCGGACTTCACATCATCCGCAAATTTCCCGGTCATTTCTACGGTGAATCCGCCGGATCCGTCGGGAGAAAGCTGACCGAAGGCAAGGTTGTAGCGCGTAGCATAGTTCAGTGGGACTATCTTGTTCTTCAGATTGTCAAGCCCGGTCTGGTTCCAGGTGTCATACCAGGTGGCGATTTCAAAGTTGTTTGCCATAGCAGTTTTGTTTTAATAGTGGTAAATAAGTTTTGGTCGAATACGTCAGGCATTCGGCGGATTTAAAATTCAGTATTTCATTGGACAAAATCCAGAGGATAAATACCTGTTTTTCAAATGGTGGCCTGCAGGAAATGCCTGAACGCTAATGACTGGTTTGAACGTTCGGAGTTCTTAATTTTCAATGAAGGTGAAAAAATGTAAACTTGTACTTTCCGGATAAAATAGCGGCGAAGCAAAACAGGTTAAGAATGACCGATTATAAATTCAAGGGGAAGCTGGGAGAGCTGATCGAGCGGGCAGAACGCGGACGCGCAGACGATGTGGATTACATCATGGAGCATTTAACCATGGAAGCCACGTTGGCTATGACGAGGTACGTTGATTATGCGTTAAGTCTTGTTGAAAATGCCGAAGGTGTGAAGAGGCTTGAGCACTATTTATTCCGTGGAACCCTCATTCAGCGAAATTACAGTTCATTGTTCTTTAACCGAAGGTTAGACTATGATATTGTGAAGCAGGCATTCGATGAAGGACTGATCGATGAGATCCAGGCTTTTGCCCGTTGAAAAATGTACGCAAAGAGTTTCGCGAAAAGATGGTTGATGCGCGGGAAACGCATATCTTTAGTACTCTAAAAATGCAATTGACAATCATGAAAAGACCACTACTCACTACTTTGCTATTGATTTGTTTAATCAATGTCGGATTTGGCCAGTCAGCGCCCGGCGTTTATCCTTCGGTTATTGATAATGGCTGTGTAAACTCCGCCTATATTGATTCGGTAGACATCGTCTTTTTAGCAGACACTACGGTATCGGTACCTCCGTTTGGTACGTTTACGATTCCTCCGGATTCGGTGCTCACTATCGCTTTTCTGAATGTTCCGGCAGGTCTTTCCGCGGCTTGCGTATCTCCGAACTGTACGGTTTATCCTCCGGCAGCCGGGCAGTCACCAATGGAAACCATCGTCTTCAGCGGAACTCCCACAGCACCGGTCACAAACAACGTCATTCAGATAGTACATACTTATTACATTACCGCGCCAGTCGTCGGTGTGCAAAGTGGTCAGGATACTTCTGAAGTACAGATTACGATCGGCTCGGGTGCCGCTCCAGGGACGGACACACAAACGGCGTGTAATTCGTTCACCTGGATCGATGGGAATACCTACACGACTTCAAACAACACAGCTACGTATACCATTGCCGGTGGTGCAGCCAGCGGTTGTGATTCAACTGTAACACTGGACCTGACGATCAATATGGTGAATGCCGGGGCGTCCTTGTCGGGACAAACACTGACTGCCGATGCAACAGGGGCCACCTATCAATGGCTCGATTGCGACAATGGAATGAGTGCGATCAGCGGTGAGACCAATCAGTCATTTACGCCTTCTGCTACGGGGAATTACGCGGTAATCGTTACGGAGAACGGATGCACAGATACATCAGGTTGTATGTCTGTAACAGTGTTGGGACTTCCGGAGAATTCTTTCGGAGATCAGTTGACCGTATATCCTAATCCGACAGCCGGAAACGTACATGTTGATCTTGGTGCAGTGTATCAGTCTGCTGAAGTCACGATCACGGATCTGAGTGGCAGAGTGATCTATTCCGATAAATACAAGCATGCTCAGAAGATCGAGATGAAACTAAAAGAGCCTGCAGGGACGTATTTGATGACGATCACCGCAGACGATAAAAAAGCTGTGCTTTACCTGGTGAGAGAATAAACCCTTTCGAACCGGGGGATATCGATGAATAGTACGATCAAACATATTGTTCTGATGCCTTTCCTGTTTTTTGGGATGTCTGCAGTCTTTGCGCAGGAACAAACCTATGAGGATGTTGCAGATAGTGTGCAGTACTGGATGGAAGAGCGGGTAGCGAATGCAACCGAAGGAATTCATGAAGTTGTGGAAATGCCCTTTGTGGTGCGCTCATTGGGATGGGGGTGTTTGTGTCCGGACCATTACATCGGAGTGAGCCCGTTTACCCAGGAAGGGCCGTTCATTCATCCTGTTTCGCCTGCGAATTTTCCCGTTTCGGATCGCGATGGACACAGTCTTGTGGTTACCGGTTTTTTTACCGGAAAATGGGTCGAGGAGGACTACCGGGACGAGAACGGTGAACCGGAGGAATGGTTGTATAAATTACCCGAATTCAAGATCCTGTCGTGGCGAAGGAACGAAATGGACTACGAGATCTTTCCACCAAGGATCATCGAAAATCCTGAGTAACAGGAAGCGGACATCCGGTTAATAAATCTCATCGGAAGTCGATCATGGGAACGGGGTTTGAGCCCGAATTTCTCCTAACTTTGGAGCCGCATGCAGAATTTATTGTCGGATATCAACGGGTGCATTGTCCTCCCTACCTATAACAACAAGCGAACGCTATCCAATGTACTGGAAAGAGTGCTGGCTGTGGTGGGAGAGAAGGCTACGGTCATTGTAGTGAACGATGGCTGCACGGATGGTTCTGCTGAGATTCTGAAAAGCTTTGAAGATCGGATTGTTTTGCTGAACAACGAGCAGAACCGCGGAAAAGGCTATTCGCTGCGACGTGGTTTGCGGAAGGCGATTGAACTCGGGTTTGATCACGCGCTCACCATTGATTCGGATGGGCAACACTTTCCTGAAGACATTCCTCTGCTGGTAGAGAAGGCAAAAGAACACCCCGGATCGGTGATCATGGGGTCGCGCAACATGGAACAGGATGGTGTACCCGGCAAGAGTTCGTTCGGGAACCGTTTTTCCAATTTCTGGTTCAAGCTGGAGACCTGGATCACTTTGCCGGATACCCAGACGGGCTTTCGGATCTATCCGTTGAAGCCCATGAAACGTATGCGTTTCTTCACTACGAAATTCGAATTCGAGATTGAGGTGATCGTGCGCCTGGCATGGAAAAAGGTAGCTTTTCATCCGGTGGCTATTCGGGTTAAATACGATCCCGAGGAACGGGTCTCACATTTTCGTCCCGGACGTGATTTTTTCCGGATCAGCGTATTGAATTCCGTCCTGGTTTTCGGAGCCTTATTCTACTATTATCCGAAGCGCTTCTTTTCGGTGGATACACTTCGCCTGATTCGTGATGAAGCAGTAAAACCCCAGGAATCGAACATGCGTAAGGCGGTATCGCTCGGTTTCGGTTGCTTCATGGGGATTGTTCCGATCTGGGGCTTCCAATTGCTGATCGGAATTCCGTTGGCGGTTCTTTTCCGGCTGAACAAGGTATTGTTTGTGGCGGCAGCAAATGTTTCCATTCCTCCGATGATCCCGGTGATTATTTATGGAAGTCTGGTAACGGGACAATTATTCATCAATGGGGAAGTGGATCATTCTGCGATCATGTCCTTTACCCTTGAGGATGTATCAAATAACCTGTACCAGTACCTGATTGGCGCTACCTTGCTTGCGAGCGCGTCGTTTGTGGTAGTGTTTTCCCTGAGTTTTGCTTTGCTAAAGCTTTTTCGAAGAGAACCGAAACCGGAAATTAGCAGGGAAGATAACTAGCCCCCATCTTCAGATAGGTATTGGCTGGATTTTGGATGCTTGCTGATACCTTCAGTTGTCCTTCGTCATCTTTTGTGATTTTCAGGCTCACATCCACTTCTGCATCCGTTTGAGGATTCAGGATCGCGAGGAATTTACAATTCCCCATACTGGTCATACGCACAGGGTATCCCGATGCTTCACCTACCAGTTCTTTCACGATTTCCATCTGAACAACTCCCGGAGTTACCGGATTGCCCGGAAAGTGCCCGTCAAAGATGGCATGGTCGGCATGAATCCGGATGGTGAATTGGTGCTGGTCTTCGTTCACAGAGGACGAAAGAATATCGTAGAACTGGTCTTTGAATTTCATTTAAAGCTGTGTAAAGTTGGCATCTGAAAGTTGTCCGTTGAGCACCACGGAAGAGAATGCGTATTCGATCCGCTCGTCCTCACTTTCCAAAAGTACCATTTTATTCAGGTGCAGGTTCTTTTTGTTGAAGTACATTTCCACGCGTGTGATGTAACGCGACATGCGACTGCTTTTCGGTTTCAGGTGCAATTTATACTCAGAGCTGTTCTCGTAATACTCGATGTTAAACTCGCGCTCATTCAGGAATTCACCGGAGAACAGTTGCATCATCAGCGATTGTACTTTTTTGATCACCTGACTGGAAGCTGCACTTTTGTTCTCCTTGCCGTTTTCGTAGAGCCGAACTTTGGAACCGTTGATCAGGACGATTTCCTTTTTCGGAGAAGTGTGCTCCCAGCGGATCTTGTTGGCCTTTTTGTACTTCAGAAGACCTGCACCGCTTTTCGGATGATTGTACATACTTGAGTAGATCTTCTCATCGAAATTGGCAGAGATCGCATGGGTGTTCTGCGTCTTTTGCTCGATCTTCGATTTGCAATCAGACGTATTTTTTATCCGTGTCCAGGATTGTCCGAAGCTCGTGATAGCCAGGAAGAGAAAAGTGCCGATCAGAATTCTGTTACGCATTCAAAATGGTTTTGATGTTCGCCGGGGACGCAAATTTAATACCATTCTTCCGGCTTTCCGAAATAAATGCTTCCAGGGCGTCTGCCGTGACAGGAAGGTTGTCGTGCAAGAGAACGATCATACCCGGACGAATTTTACTGCTAAGTCGCGCGACAAGCTTTTGTGGTTCTTTGGCTACCGAGTCGTAGCTGCGCAATGTCCAACCAACACAATGCAATCCTTTTTCGCGCAGTACAGTGGCATAGCGTGGATTGGTATAGCCGATCGGAGGGCGGAATAATTGTGGTTGATAACCGATGATCTTTTCCAGTGTTTGCTGAGCTTTGTCGATCTCTTCCCGAAGTTGATTGCGGGTATATAGCGACATAAAGATCGGATGACTGTAGGAATGGTTTCCGATCAGATGTCCTTCATCAACAATACGCCGGACAATTTCCGGATGGGCTTCTGCCTTGGTCCCGATGACAAAAAAGAGTGCCCGGATATCATTAGCCTTCAGAACATCCAGTATGCGTGGTGTCAGTTCAGGATCAGGACCGTCATCGAAACTGATCAGGCAAAGATCGGATTGGAGACGTGTTCGTGCAGGCAGAAAATAGTTGAATTGCATGAAAAGAACACCAATGCTCATCACGACAGCGAAAAGGAGAACGGCAAGTAGCAGGAACAGGATGAAATACGGACTTTCACGAAGAAATACGCAGATCAGCGTAAGATTCAACGCGAGGATCAACGTATTTAAGCGGTGCTTCATGTTCTTTCCAGCAATGTGAGTCCGAGCCTTCCATGGCAAAGGCCGTTAACGACAAGTGCATATCGTTTCCCTGAAGCATTCAGATAATCATGTGCAATATGTACGGCGAACGCAGAAGCACTGTAATGCAATCCGGTGTAATCTAAAAAGTCGATGGAAACGCATTCGTCATTACCGGAAATTTTCAGATCTTCCGAGGTGGCAATGAAATCAAGCTCACCGGCCTGAACGCCCTCGTCAGAAAGGAATTGTTCCAGTTCACGTTGCGTGTCTTTCGAATTAAAATTTGTTCGAACAGCACGAATCAAAATCCCTTTATCGGATGTGGTCGGTTGGAGGGCCATGAATGTTCCTCCTGAACTCAGCGGTCTTCCTTCGGGAATCAGCCCTGGGCGGAAGTTTTCCAGGAAATCGATCTTTTCATCTGCAGCACCAACCAGGACGTTTTCTTTTCCTTCCCGAAGGCAGAGCAAGCCATCCAGCAAGGCTACTTCGAACGAAAGATTGTTCTGTGTATGCGTCATGTTATACGCATGATTGTTCAGTCCGAGTGAGATCTGACCACCAATTGTATTGTGTGTCGATTGAATGAACGCAGTAGGAGAGAGGAAGTCACTGGTGGTAGTGTGAATGGTCACCAGGAATTTTTCGGTGTCACGCAGACAGCCCAATGCCGTACCAACAGAAATGGCGTCAAATGATTTGCCTGCCTGCTGTTCACAATCAATGGAAGCAGCGAGTCCGATTCGCAAAACAGGACTCAGACGGCGCAAAGCGGCCGGCTGAATATAATCTTTGTAATCCGGGGAGATCAATTCACTTTCCGCACCAAGTTTTTCCAGCGTTGCATATACGTTTTCCGAATGGAACGAAGGCTGGTGGGTAATGGATGCTATTGCGTGAATATATGCTTTCATCAAACAGCGCTTAGAATAATGGTAGAGTTGTTTCCGCCGAATCCGAATGAATTTGACAGGATGTGCTTCAGTTCCTTTCCTTCTTCGAACGTAAGTTGCGGAACAAGTCCCGTCTCTTCGATCGGGGTACCGAAGTTGAGGTTCGGATAAAGGAATCCATGCTGCAGGGCAAGGATGGAGAATACGGCTTCGATACCGCCGGACGCTGCCAGTGTATGTCCTGTATAAGCTTTGGTCGAACTGAAAGGAGGAACCTGCGCTCCGAAAATAGCTTTGATGGCATGCGATTCCGAAAGGTCGTTGTTCGGAGTTGCTGTACCGTGAGCATTGATGTAACCGATATCCGAAGGAGCAAGTCCGGCCTTTTCCAGTGCTTCGGTCATGGAAATCCGGGCTCCCTGTCCGTCCGGAGAGGAGGCTGTTTGGTGAAAAGCATCGGAAGCGTTGCTCCAACCTGAAAGCATGGCGACTGGTTTTTTACCCGTCACTTGCATAGAACGCTCGGATTCGAGGACAATGAATCCCGCTCCTTCACCAAGGTTCAATCCCTTACGTGTTTCGTCAAACGGTCGGCACCACTCGTCGTCAAAGATCATCAGCGATCGAAAACCATTGATGGTAAACAATGTGAGGCTGTCCGTCCCACCAACAACAGCACGATCCAGAATCCCGGCTTCAATCATTCGTGCGCCCATCATGATGGAATTGGCTGCCGATGAACAGGCAGTTGAAATGGTATCGACAAAATCTTTGATTCCCAATTCATTGGCGATTTGTTCTGAGCCGGTTCCACTTGAATGGTGACGGTAGAGCATCGGATCGTAGGCTTCCTGGTCGAGGTATTTTTTGTACTCAACCTCACTGACGTCCATTCCTCCGACTGAAGTCCCTGAAATCAATCCGGTCCGTAACTCAGGGTACAGGGAATGGCCTTCGAATGCTTGTTTGGCGGCTACCATCCCTAACAATGCGGTACGGGAACCTTCCGTTTGTAATCCGAAACGGTCTTTCAATTCGTCGTTGCTCAATTGAACGGCACCAAGGTGATAGCGCGCTGTGGCTTCGCTTTTTCCTTTTTCGATGCCGGTGCGACCTGCACGCAATGCTGCAATGGATTCTGCTGCATTGTTACCGATCGCAGAGATCAAACCATATCCTGTGATATGTACGCCCATTTTATCGGTTCTTCTCGATGTAATCAGCCAGTGAATCTACCGAATGAAAGATCTCCTTTCCCTGGCTTGGATCGGCAATACGGATTCCGTAGTGCTGTTCCAACAATACGATGAACTCCAGTGCGTCGATGGAATCCAGGCCAAGCCCTTCTCCGAAGAGGGGAGCATCGTTCTCGATATCTGCAGGACTCACATCCTCCAGGTTCAATTGTTCGATGATCTGCACTTTCAGTGTTTCTCTCAGGTCACTCATTTTTTGCGTGTTTAAATACGTTCATTAATTCAGTCGCTGTGATCTCACCGCCTTCCTGTCCAACCAGGAAAAGTCCGCATTCTTCATGTGCGTTTTCGGATTCGATCCACCCGCAGAGACAGGCTTTCGACCCTCTGCGAAAGTAAAAGTTAATTTGTTCGGTGAAAAACGCCGGATCGAATTTTTCGTGGATGAAAAATACGTTT
>JBNKYR010000171.1:0-8536 GCA_050300995.1 Crocinitomicaceae bacterium
AGCTGTCCAATTTGTTAAAGATGAAAACAATGAACATCGTGTGCAGGATGTAGACAAGTAGTGAAGAACGACCGTATACTGTAAGCGGCTGCAATACCTTCCATTGCTGAACCCGCTGTACGAGCACCAACAGCACCAGGATCAGTCCTAGAAAGAATACCATGTAATACAGTGTCGGCGGGTAAAACAATTCACTGTAGCCATCACGCGTCAACAGGTAGTTGTACAAATTCGGAGAGTGTGCATTTTCCACAAAGCCTTCATTCGTGTACAGGTGCGGGCTAAAGTATCCCCAGATCAGTGCACCGGCAGTCATCATTGTACTTCCGGCAATCAGCGTGCGACGCTTAAAGGTTTCCGTCTTCCCTTTTTGCATCTCATTTCCCACAAAGGCCCCAAGGAATGACACTCCCAGCCACGGAAACAACGGGAACCAACCGTCGACCAGCAATTGTTTCCATACAGGAATGGTTGCCAGTTCATCAATGGATTCCATCGCAAATACTTCCAGTTCTTCCGGGTAAGCTGCATACCCGATCGTATACTGCAAAACGGGTGTCAACAGAAAGATCAGGACGATCAGTATCAAATGGACCGTTCCGGAAGCCCGGTGCAAGAGCCAGATCAGCGGCATGCTCAACCCAATCACATACAACACATCGAAGGTCGTAAAAGGAGCAACTCCCCAAAGAAACACGTCGATCAGGGCACCTACAAGGATCACCAGTCCTCCCCGTTTGAGGTAATATCCCAGATCATGCGAACGCTTCACCATGGTGTAGCTGACCATCATACCCGACAGGAAGATAAACAAGGGAGCAGCCAGGCTTCCGTAAAGGCGCATAAACAAGGAGTGTGGTTCGACGAGACTGTGGGCAGCCATGTTCGCTGCAATCATTGTGAAGATGGCGAGCCCCCTCAGCAGGTCAACACGCGTATCCCGTTGTTTCATGAAAGTCGGGTTAAAAACTTGAATAAAAGTAGTATAATTGTAGGGAACTGTTCCCGCTGCTATGCTGAAAAGAATCAACCAACTTAAACCGAACCAGAAGATCGTATGGACAGTCTTTGCCGGGATCTTCCTGCTTTCGGCCTACTTTATTATTTCCACGTATTTCAGTTTTCTTTCCGAAGCCGAACGTGGCACCCTCAGTCGATTGCAGGCCATTGCCAATACCGTAGCCAATGAACTTGATGGTGACGCGCATGAGATCATTTCTGCACGTTATGCAAAACCCGGTGAACTGACCTCCAATGAGAGCGATAGCATCTATTATCGCCTTTGGCAGCCCCTGCATCACGCTCAGGAGGTAAACGAGCTGGAAACCGAACTCGCCACGCTGGTTCTGAACGAGGATCTGACGATGGATTACATGTTGAATTCCCTGGACTCTCCTTATATCCGCGACCCTTACGATAATTACGATCCACTCTTCCGCGAATATTACGAGACCGGTGGAGTCATTCATCGCTATACCGACGAATTCGGCACCTGGTTGACAGCCCTGAGTCCTGTAAAAAACTCCAAAGGTGAAGTCGTGGCCATTCTCGAAGTTGACACCCAGTTCGACACCTTCATCAGTGAAGCCCGAAAAACACTGGCCGGAAACCTTGCTATATCGGTAGTGATCTTCGTTCTGATCGGCTTCATTATTCTAAGGGCGGTTAAGCAGATTGCGCTCGCAGACGAAGAGGCCAAACGTAAGATCGAAGAATACAGCCAGATGCTTTCACAAAGAAACAAGGATATTCTTGACAGTATCACCTATGCACGGCGCATTCAGTTTGCCATTCTTGCGCCACGGGAGGATGTCTTTGCGGTTTTTAAGAATGCATTTATCATGTATCGCCCGAAGGATATTGTCAGCGGTGACTTCTATTATTTTTCGAAAGTTGAAAATCATGCGATGATCGCCGCAGTCGATTGTACCGGACACGGTGTTCCCGGAGCGCTGATGAGTATGATCGGTAATGATTTCCTGAATCATATCACGCACGAACGAAAAATTACGGAGCCGGGAACCGTCCTTGACCTCCTGCATCAAGGCATTACAAATGTGCTTAAACAAGACGGTCGCCACGGTGAGACGCAGGACGGGATGGATATTGCCCTGTTGAGTTTCGACCTGAAGAACCCGTTGAGCATCCAGTATGCGGGCGCCTATCGTGCTTTGTGTATTGTACGTGATGGAGAACTCATTCAGATCAAGGCAAACAAGTTCCCGATCGGTTATGCGCATCTTGATCGCGGGAATTTCACCAATCATGATGTAGAGCTTCGGAAAGGCGATATGTGCTACATTTTTACCGATGGCTTTGCCGACCAGTTTGGCGGTGAGCAAGGAAAGAAATTCATGGTTCGCAAATTCCATAACCTCCTGCTGGAGATCAGTTCACTGCCTATTGGCGAACAAGAACAACGACTAAATGAGGTCTTCGATACCTGGCGTGGTGAGAATGAGCAGGTGGATGATGTGTTGGTGATAGGGATCAGGGTTTAGGAATCAGGATTCAGGAATCAGGGGTTAGATGTCAGGTATTAGAGCGCTGCGCTTTCAGACATTCGCCGGTGGATTTTTCGGGAGCGAAATTATTATCTTACATTTAGAGCGCTCAACCCTTAATTGCATTGCCATGTCAGCTTATTCAAAGAAGTACTCCCACCCCACCCGAACGAATGATTTTGTATTTGTTACCTGGGAAACCGGTTACCGGAATCTGAATGTTTACCGAAACGGAGAAGTCGTTGCCACAGCGAACGGCGTTCAGGAATTGTTCAATGGTGTTTCCGTGAATACACCTGAGATAGGGACTCTTCGTTTGGGATTAACGAAAGACAAACCGATCCGCTTGCTGGTTGAGATAGACGGTGAGCGCTATTATGCCGCGAAGGAAACAACGGAAGATGCCGAAGTGCTCAACCGTATTTCATATATTTTCTGGGCCCTGTTCATTCTGGGAGGGATTGGCTTTGTAATACTGCTGTCCCAGGTAATGCCACTGATCTCGATTCCTACGGTGCTTGTCGCCGTGATCCTGGACGGACTTATTGTACTCTCCTATGGTGCAACAGCACTCCTGGTCAAGCGCCTTTCCTGGCTGTATTACGTGGGGACGGGCATCTACCTTTTAACGTCGATTCTGACAGCGCTTGCTTACGTGGCCGGCACGCAATCGGGAAATATCATCGCCTTCCTGATCCGTATTGCCATTCTTGTATACCTCTTTGTGCTTCTTCCGAAAGTGCTCCGTATCAAGCGACCGGGGAAAGGTGATCAGGTGGAGGATATTCTGGATTTGCAGGATTAGAGGTTGGAGATTGGATGTTGGAAATCGGAAGTTGGACGTTGGGTTTTGGACTGTCAAATTTTGAATACAGGAAACAAGCTTGAATTCTTTGTTTTACCTTTGGTAGTGTTGTAAGTCTCAATGAACATGGAAACCATTGGGTTTGTGGCCACGGGGTTGACTACAGGCTCACTGATCCCGCAGGTGATCAGAATTTATCGGACCAAAGACGTTTCGGCGATCAGTCTGAATATGTACCTGATGTATTTTATCGGCATTCTGCTCTGGATTGCCTATGGCTTTCATTTGAAATCGGTACCGATTCATGTCTCCAATTTTTTCGGATTTAGCCTGAGCCTTGCGATTATTGTGATGAAGGTGAAGTATTCGGGGAAGGGAAATCAGGGATTGGAAAGTTAGGAGTTAGATATTGGCAGTTGGAAAAGACATTTACCAGGCATCGAAGTAGTCGAGGATCCACCAACTGCCAGCAACTAGAAACACTCCGATCATGAACAGGACAAAGATGACCCGTTTCTCGCGTTCCGGAGAATACATCACCAGATCATCCGGGTTAGTAGGATTTACCGATACCATAATCCAGTCACCCTCAGCTTTTGAACGCACCTTGAGTAGCACCATCGTTTCTCTTGCCACACCATCGTATCGGTATTTCACATGGGCATGCGGATGTTTTGGAGCCTGTTGCCTTTTGTCCTGCTTTACATGTTCGAAGCTGATGGATTCAATGCGCACTTCCATACGTGGACGTTTGGCATTGCGCAGGTAAGCGAAGAGCATGACGAATGCAACAACAATGAGAATGAAGCCGGCAATCATTATCATAGCACAGTAGATTGGTAGCGGCAAGATAAATAAATACGAAGAGATCGCTGTGGTCTAATTATTATCTTCCTATTATGAAATAGCATGCAGCCTGTCAGGAAATACAACGGCTGATGCCTGTATTCTATCACCGGCATTTTGTTATATTGGTGAAATGTGTTTCGTACCAGTAACAACAGCCTTACCTGCACCCGGTTTTCAACTGTTGCACCTCCTTTCAAGGTTATGAAGTATCTGGGAGTCTATACAGCACTTTATGCTCTGACCTACGGAGTCTTGCTCCTGTTCCCTTACCTCACATATGATGTTGTGATACTCGAGTACGAGTCCCTTTTCAGCCACTACGGGCCAAAGGAGAAAGTCATTCAGGAAGATATTGTACTCTACGGCTATGAGGTCTGGCTATCTTTTGTTCCGTTGCTCGTTACCTTGTTCATTACACCGTTCATTCATTTCAAACGATCACGTAGTCTTTCCGCCTTCGGAGGAACCATGGGGGTGTTGAACCTACTTTACCTCGGGTTGATCTGGATGGCCTTTTCCGTGAGCCCTAGTCTTTACCATAATTACCATCACATTGAAGTCCAATGGAGCTTTAAACTCCAGGTCTTCCTCTCCTTCGTCTATATGTTGATCCTTGTATTGAATGCAGCCGTGATCAAGCGCTGGCCGAAGGATGACGCGCTACGATCTTCCGAAGTGCTGGATGATCTTTAAGAATGGTTTGATGTGTATATTTCCCCTGAGATTTGCCAGTGATTCTCCATTCCGGCAAGATCGTGCTTCTAATTTTGGGACAAAAAGTTCCAAATGAAAAGATCACTGTTCACATTTCTCTGCTCTACCCTCTTCGTTTCACAACTTTTCGCGCAGGCGACGGTTTCCACTTTGGTCGATACTTCGGCATTTACCTTTTCGGATGACCTGATATTTGACGCTTACGGTAATCTGTTCGGTGCAGATTATTCGGGTGATGCGGTATTCAAACGAACGCCGGATGGAACGGTGACCGAGTTCATTAACGGGTTGAATACACCTAACGGACTGGCCTTCGATAGCAATGGCGACCTGTTTGTGTGCGATAACATTGGTAACCGGATTTACAAAGTAAGCCCAACCGGTGTCTTTCTTGATACCTTTCAGGTGACTTATCCTTCCGGGATCATTAAGGATGCGGCAAGCGACACAATGATCTTTACCACCTACGGGGCCACCAGCGAATTAAAAAAACTTGCTCCTGACGGTACTGTACTTGATTTTCATGCAGGGAGTCCACTCAACGGTCCTGTAGGTCTTGAATATTGCAACGGCGTGCTTTACACAGCCAACTTTTCAGATCGCCGAATTTTCCGGGTAGAAGCCGATACGCTCATTTTCATTGCGCAACTGCCCGGCAGTGGAAGCCTTGGTTTTCTGGCAACTGTGGACGGAAAGTTGATGGCGACGGCTTTCCAGGGACAGAAGATATACCGTGTTGACCCCATTTTGCAAACGGTGGAAGTTTATGCGGGTAGCACCACCGGCTATGTAGATGGCTCAATTGATACGGCAAAGTTCACCTCTCCCAATGGAATTGTAGCCAACAGTACCGGCGATACCCTTTACGTTTCCGAATACAGTTCAGGGCGTCTGCGCATGATTACCGGGTACACACTTCATACCCCTGAAATTGCAGCATTGGTTCCGATGAAACTGTGGCCGGTTCCTGCACAAAATACATTGAACATTGCGGTTGATCCGACAATTATTCCCTGCACGGTTACGCTTCATACCATTGACGGTAAGAAATTGACAACCATGGAATTGAATTCTTCAGGTCATGCATTGGATGTGTCGGAATTTTCTCCCGGGGTACTAATTGTTCGCGTGGATGCCGCAGGAAAGGGCTCGTGGACTGAGCGAGTTGTAAAGGATTAACGACTAATTCCCCTTCATACGCTTCCATAATTCACCCAACGCCTGGCGGAGATTCAAATCCATTCCTCCACTCAGTTTTTCTACGCGAATCTGACCATTCGCGTCAGGAATGAGTTTGTATTGCCATACAAAGGAGGAATTATCAGGATCTACCCCTGACTGTCCGAAGCGCAGGTCTGTGAGAATCAGATTCCCCGAGCCGTCCTCTTCCACTGTATACCAGCCGGCGGCTATGTGGATCAATTGCTGAACGACTTTCTGGTCCCTGTACGGATCCAGCAGTTGGTGATTTTTGGGGAACTCATGCGAAAAGCGGACAGGTTGTGAGTCGAACAGTGAGTAGTAACCAATGAGGTAGCCTGTTTTTGTTTCTACCTGTGCATTCCAGAGAATCGCATTCAGTGGCGTTGGACGCGTATCCATTTCCACTACATCAATGTGATTTGCCTGCAATGCGGCACTGAAAGCCGAAATTCCGATTCCTTTGAATATGAGGGTCAATACCATATACGAGGAACTGACAACCAGTCCGGCATTGTTGAACTTTCGTCTTCCTGGATTCGTGCGCTTATGAAACATCGCGATCAGCAGGAAGATCAGGAAAGGAACAGTGTAGAGCGGATCAACGACAAAAATGTTCTTGTAGGCAATCCGGTAATCGAAAGGCCAGAATAATTGCGTACCCCAGGTCGTATGAGCATCCAGCAAAGGATGTGTTACCAGTCCCCACCAGAACAGCCAGGTCCATCCCGCTCTCGTTGCCGCCCGTTTTCGATGGATCCAATGGACGACCCAGCCGAGAATCGGCGCCATCAGGATACTGAAAACAATGGAGTGTGAAAAACCACGATGCATCTCTGTGGCTGTGATCGGGTCTGTAAAAAAGCGCAGGAGCACGTCCAGATCCGGAATTGTTCCGGCAACTGCACCCCAGGCCATGGCACGATTACCCACTTTCTTTCCGAGAACAGCTTCTCCAACAGCTGCCCCCAGCACTATTTGTGTCAATGAATCCAATCGTCGATTTTTAGAATGGCGAATTTACGCTTTTCGTGGCTTCAGTCGAACCATGTAATCGCCGGCCATCATCGTAAAAGCCATGATTTCCGGAACATCTTCGTGGGGCGTCACCATCTCTATTTCAAAGTTCTTGAACAACATTGAAATAACCATGCGGATTTCCAGCAAGGCAAGATTTCTTCCCGGGCAATACCGTGGTCCTCCGCCAAACGGACTGAAGGCATCCATGTTGTGCACAGGACATTTGCTTTCTTTCATCCAGCGTGAAGGATTGAATTCACCCGCTTTTGTGAAGTACTCATCCTTCAGGGCTGCTGAGCGCGATTGGGTAAGAATACGCTGTCCTTTTTGAAACAGATAGCCTTCCACCTCCAGATCCTGTGTTGCTTCAAATAACATGACAGGAGCTACCGGCTTGAAGCGCATGGATTCCCAGGTAACCGCTTCGATGTAGCGAAGGTCAGCCATTCGCTCGTAATCTTTGATCCACTGTTCGTCGCCCAGCACCGTGTCGGCTTCGGCCCGGATCGCATCCTGGATATCCGTATGGATCGTTAACAGGTATAACATCCAGATCAAAGTATGCGCTGTCGTGTCCTCCCCGGCCATAAGCAAGGTCAGCAGGTTTCCACGCACATGTTCCGGCTTGAACAACTCTTCCTCCTCTCCTGCTACCAGGATGGCTTCCAGTAAATTGCCAGGATTCTCCCGAAGTTCAGGGTGCTCACGCAAACGTTCCTGTCCCCTGGCGATGAACTGATCAACCAGTCGATTCATCTCCTGAACGGCCTGCTCAAATTCGCGGTCTGCCTTACGTTTAATAAGTTTGTGCCATTGGATGGGCAGGTTGATCCGGTAGAAGATCATCGGAAAGACCTTTTCCATGTGGTCCTGGATGGCGCCTCCCTCCTGCTCAAGCGTATTCATTTCTGTTCCGAAGGCCAGGGTCGAAGTAATATCGACTGTAAAACGCAAAAGATCCCGCTGAATATCGAAGGGTTCTCCACTTTCGGCGTTCTTCTTCCACTTGTTGTAAAGTCGCTCCAGCGTAATCACCATGGAGGGGTAGAATTCCTTCTGATGCCTGACATCCAGCCCCTTTGCCACAATCTTCCGGTGAAGCTTCCATTCCTCACCTTCTGCATTAAACACACCGTGTACGCCACCTTCACGGATTATGGTGTCCATTTTCTTCAGACGAATGAATTCATCCGGACGTGCCTGTAATACTTTCTGAATGATGCTCGGTCGCGTGACCACCGTTTGACTGGTATACCCCAGAAAAAGACGATATACGTCGCCATATTCATCCGCCCATGCCTCGATCTGTCGGTGCAGGTTCGGAAGATCAATAACCGGAATATTCCCCACCAGGGGATATCCTTTTGGTCCGGGGAGTTCTTTCAGCGTAATTGGCATACGCTAAAGTTAGGAATTAGACTTTAGAAATTGGCTATTAGACGTT
>JBNKYR010000172.1:0-8535 GCA_050300995.1 Crocinitomicaceae bacterium
CATGAATCTTCGAAGATTCAAAATGTTCAGTCCTTGTTACAAGATGGGGAAAAGGGTTGGTTGGTTGTTTTCTTGTTCAAAAGAACAAATTTTACTTCATCTTTTCAGAAATTCAATTCGTTTGTCAATAATGTTGAAAAGCAGATCCCGGGATTCTTCTATGCTCAGATTCGTTGCGTTGAGTATTACTTCCTGTGATTTCATATTGAAAAAATTAGAGTGTTTGTAAAATTGATTTCCGTGCTTGTGTAGTGTTTTTTTCATGGGCCATCCATTGTGCATTTTTCGTGTAGGTATGGCTTATCCTTCCGCGTTCATCCATTCTGTGTAAGTAGATCCACTCATTCTCAAACAACTGTCGGATGTGATCGTGCTTCCCGAGATTTTTTTCGATTGCATTTATCGGAGCCTCGATAACCACATTCAGGCGAATGGGAATATGTTCGAATTTCTCTCCATTGTGAACTGATTGAAGCGGAAGCCCGATGCGGAGATCACCGCTTGAGCCTTCCAGTACTCCAATACCCGATGTTACGTTATGAAGTGTTTTGTTTCCGGCTCCGAACCGGTTGACGTCCACAGTACTCGCATAATACTGTAGGTTGATCCAACTGGTAACCACCATGGGGGCTGTCATGATTGCTTCCAGGATTTTAAATTCCGGATCAGAATTCCAATGGTAGTTGTGAAGGAACGATCTTCCATCCAACTTTATCCCTTGTGATCGTTCCCGTGGTGCCACGATAAACGAGCTACAGCCTGCCAATCCCCATTCGGGTCTGATTTGTGCCCAATCCTCTGATCGGGATTTGATGGATTTTTCAATGGCCGCCCCGGACTCGCTATTCATGTTCAATCGCAGCGAGCGCTCCAGGCGGGTATTTCTGCTCGCAATCTGAAGCGAACGTTTTATTTCTTCCAATTGCTCCTTGTGCGAGTCCGGAACCCATGTGTCGTTGATAAACTTGATCTCGTCTGTTGTTGTGTCGTGTAAACAGGCCAGAAAGACCGTACTCTGCGGAATGTTTACACCTTGCTCTTTCAGTCCGGAGCGAACTTCGGGATCATTAAACACATATTGCGCGGTTAGGGCGTTCACTTCTCCGGAATGTCCACCGCAGGCACCGCAATCCAGTCCGGAAGCATGTGGATTGTTTACGGAAGAAGATCCGTGACCGGTTATCAACACGATCGGGGCGAGGTGGTCTTTTATCCCCATTCCAGCCAGTGCTGATGCGGCCATTGCCACTTTGTCATCCAGGCTTATTGCAGACAAATCAAGTGTTCTTCCCTGCTTCAACCATTTTGCAATTCCATCGTCATCCGGATTTTCGACAGGCCTTGTGATATGAAAGGAGTCGAGCAAAATCTTTGGCAGATATGTTAATCCCAATGGGCTTACAAATCCGAAGGATGTTATGGCTCCTGACTTGAATTTTTTCCAGGTCTTATTTACCTGATGATCAGCAATCCGCTTATGCTCGGCTTGTTCCTTATGTGTGCAGGTTTCCCTAACCAGGGCACTTGAAGGAATTAGAACCGGACATTGATTCTTACCCTGATCGTGCCCAAGAGGTACATATTTTACCGGGAATCCGAAAAAGCCTGCGTATCCTACAGTGTCAATCTCGGGGTTTACCATTTCCAGATTTCGCCGGTAAACTTCCGATCGGACATCGATACAGAATATCATCTGCGCTTTGGGTTTACTCTTCGGTCCGACGCTTTTTCGCTGGGCGAACAGCGCTTTCAATTCCCTTTGGTAGGCTATGTCAAGAGCGTCTTGCAAGATGAGGGCTACTTTAAGTTGCTCTTTTGGAGCAGAGCGTTTCGGCTCTCCGGCATGCCAGTTTTGGTACCAGATAGACTTGATACTTTCCTTGTTTACCGAATGATTGAGAAAGTAGTTTTCCCATGTAACCAAAATGGCCAGAAATTCGATGAGATTTGACTTGTTTCCATCATAGAGTTGATTGTGAAAATCGACTCCTGAGATATAGGAGGACCAACCCAGGACTTTCAATAGTAGGGAGTGCAGGTAAGCTTCGGTGTCCACTTGATCCAGTCTGAGCTGGGAAAGAAAGGTGTCGATAAGTTCCAGGTGATCGTCCGGAAGTTGTTTAATGGCCGATCTGAATCCGGTCAATCCCATAATTTCTGCAGTACGATCAATTTGTGCTTCTTGCTTCCATGATCTGTAAAGGTTGTTTTCCGTTATTTTGGTATTCCAAACCCGTACGTGTTTATCGAAGTGTGTCGCTGCCCAAAATGATATTCGGTCCAACATGAGCTCCCTCCAGTCTTTGCCATTGATGGTTGATGCGACATCCAGGAGGTTATATGCTGTGCCTTTCCGGGGTTCTGTTTTTGAAATCAGATCTTTTGCCGTTTCAATGAAGGCATCCACTGAAGGAATTTGCATCCCGGATGCTTTAAGTGCGCTTTGAATGTCACCTACAGTGATCGTTCCGTTCCGCAGCTGATCAAGGTAAAATCCGATTGGCATAGTCATGCGAATATCACCTCGTGAGGCTAGTATTTCGGCAGTTTCTGAGTGTTTAGTGTCTGAGAAACCGACGTAGGGATTGACCGCTACGAGATTTTTAAGTGGCCAGGCAGGGGCAATGCGCTTGCTCACGTTTTCCAGAACTATTCGATGGTGGGATTTATACATGTGATTTGAATTATTGCTTTACTTGATTGCTTTTGAGGGTCAATGAGTTCATGAAGCGATTCATGATTTGATTGAGGTATAATCCATTTCTGAAATGAATTTCGAGCTTTCTGAATAGCGCCGTGTCATTGAGTCTTGAAAACATCGACTGGCTTAGGACTGTCAGGGTAAAGAGTGCCGTGAGTCCAATGATCAGTAGTTGAATATTTACGTCGGGGGTTCTGATATCTGGTATCTGTTCTCCAAGAAATGATTTGAAGGCATGTTCGAAGAGATAGAAGCAATTGACAACCAGCAGGGATGTGATGATCAGGTGTAAAATGGAACGTCTGCGATTGTTTGAGTCGAGCGTATTGATGTGCAGTGATAGTATGCTTAGAAATATGATGCCGGAGATAACCAACATTTGAAACTCCATTTTAGCACCGATTTGCCAGAGGTATGTTACGCCAAGATACAATGCGGTTGAAGTGATGATGGCAAGGAATATTTTCCCGGTTTGGCTTGATCGCTTATAGTGATCGGCTCCGCTGGTTTGTACCTTTTCGATGAGGCTTCCGGAAGAAAGGAAGGCGTGTGCTTTGTAGAACGAATGCGCTACCAGATGCAGCAGTGAAGCCGGATATACGCCGAGTCCGCAGACCAAAAGAGTGAACCCCATGTGCCCAATACTCGAATAGGCCAGCGACGTTTTGACCGAAGGTTGTGTAGTTGCTGCAATGGCCCCAAACAATGCACTTATTGCTCCAACGATGATCAGGACAGTGGTTGCGATAGATGTCATATCGATCAGGTGAGCGAATCTCAGGATCAGAAAAGGACCTGCATTGAGCAAACCGGCATGCAGGAGAGCTGAAACCGGAGTTGGTGTTTCCATCACTTCCAGAAGCCATCCGTGGAAGGGGATCTGGACCGACTTAAGGCATGCCGCTACAACCAGTAGAAGGCCTGCCAACTCCAGTTGGAAAGACAGGTTTTCGCGTTGCATCTCGTTTAGCTGCCCGAAAATTTGTGACAGATCACTGGTTCCCAGTTGTTGGTAGATTAAAATGAAAGATGTAAGAAGTGCCAGGTCTCCGAGGCGTGCGATTATGAACTTCTTGCGTGCGGCCAATTGTGCTTTCTTTCTTTCCGGATAAAACAGTAGAAGTTTGTGAAGGCCAATGCTGGTTCCTACCCAGGCAAAGAATAGTGTTGACAGGTTCCCTGAGATTACCAGCAATTGAACAAAGGCGATAGTGACAGCTAGCCTGGAGATAAATTGCTTGTGTCGTTTTTCACCGTCGAGATAGGATCTGCTGAATCTTACCACAACCAATCCAATGATGGAGATCATGGTATACATTAGGGCACTCAGTGCATCCAAACGAATTGCTGGTGCCCAATCGGGAAGTTGAAGCAGATCCGTGGTACTGCTGCTTCCGTTATAGAAGGTCAGGAGTATCGCACCTGTTCCAATGAGAATCGCTGCATACAATCCTGCCAGCATTAGTTTATAGCTTCCGCGTAAGGACATTGATCTGATATTTGTCAGAAGAAATCCGAGTGTGGGGACAATCAGCAGGATGCATAAGATCAGTTCATTCATGTTGTAACTTTTCTGCAAATCTATAGGGAACAAATCATATGTTTTTATTTATATTTATAATTGAATTGATAAATATATTTTATGAATTACACCATCAATCAACTAAGGGTTTTTCTTAAGGTTATTGAAAAAGAGAGTATTACAAAGGCGTCCGAGGAGTTGTTTATGACGCAGCCGGCAGTGTCAATTCAGCTGAAAAATTTTCAAAGTCAATTCAAAGTACCATTGACAGAAATCGTGGGCAGGCAGCTTTACATTACCGAATTCGGGCATGAGGTTGCCGAAATTGCCCGTCGGATTTTTGAAGAACTGGACGAATTAAAATATAAAACCAAAGAATATGAAGGGGTGTACACAGGCCGGCTTCGAATATCATCCGCCTCAACCGGAAAGTACGTCATTCCGTACTTTCTCGCGGATTTTCTGGATGTGCACAAAGGGATTGATTTGGTACTTGACGTGACGAACAAATCCAAAGTAGTGGAAAGCCTTAAGAACAATGAAATTGATTTTGCCATTGTGTCTGTATTGCCTGAAGAGGTGGAAGTGGAGGAGGAGTTGTTGGTGGAAAATAAGCTCTATATGGTTGGGAATTCGGAGAATCATTCTGTGGATAAAGCACTTATATACAGGGAGGAAGGGTCCGCGACACGCAAAGTGATGGAGGATTATTTCGGTAATAAGGAGAGTGAGCGTAAGCAAATTGAGTTAACTTCCAATGAGGCGGTCAAGCAAGCTGTTGTAGCAGGGATTGGTCATTCCATATTGCCACTGATCGGTATCAAGAGCGAACTGATGGATGGTACGTTGACGATTATTCGAAAGCGTGGTCTACCCTTGAAAACGGATTGGCGCCTGATCTGGCTCAGGGATAAAAAAATGTCCCCTGTTGCAAAGGCTTATCTCGAATACGTGCGCAACGAAAAACTGAACATTCAGGAAAAGTACTTTAAATGGTACAGGGATTTTGAGTGATTGTCAGAAGGACCTGCAAAACAGCGTAAAGTCAGGTGCCGGAATCGAAAAATAAGGCGGGATAAATTGTGAATAGCTGGCTCGTCTAAATCAAAGGCCTCATTTCCCCAAAAGAACCATTTTTCAAGCGCAAAAACCTGTTTTATGCGTTTCGGGACCTTAAACGTTGGATAAGGATAATGTGGCGCTTAGTCCTGGTCGCATCGATCAATTGTCATGGAATTTACGAAAATTGAAATAGGTGGAGGTCGGCCGACCTGTATCCCTTAATCGAATTGCTTCAGCAGGTGCTCCAGTTCTTCTTTCATGGCGGATCGCTCAAAGGAAAAGGTCTGAGAGATCTCATCGGCGATGTCCAGTAGTTCAATGGCCCTTTTCAATCGGGCTTCGGCTTGCTTTCGGTCTGCTAAAGCTATTTCCTTCAAATATCCGGAGAGGATTTCCAGGTGTAGGGGAGCCAGTTCGAGCTCGTTAACGTAATCCAGGAGTTCCTGGCCTGAAAGGGAAACCATCTTTTCAACATCAATTCCACTCTCGTCCAGCACGCGCTGATTGCAGGTGTTCTCAGCTTCTAACACGTCTCCTCCGTCGGCCATCCCCATGAAGTCTGCAAGGATCTTCCCCAGCACTTTTCCGAGTTGTTCGATCTGGTCTTTTAAAAGGTCTCTACGTTCCATGTTTTATTCGTCTCCAAAAATTAAAGCTCCTCCAGTTCCTGCTTCACCTCTGAGGTGAGTCGATCGTATTCGATGTACTTTCGATAGGATGTAAAGATGAACCATCCGATGATGCCTTTTGTTCCGAGATACACAAACGGATAGACATAGCCCAGCATTCTGGCTCCAAAGAAACTCACCAGGCCTTTGCTGATATTGATATCCCGGTTATTGTTGGCTTTGAGCAAGGCCTTTACATGTTCAGGATTTTTATGCTGTTTCTTGTTGTCATCGGTAAAGACGATCTCAAGGGCTTCATTCAGCGTTTCCTTATCGGGAGCTTTTCCGGAAAGGGCCGAATAAATGGCCTTCGGGGAACGCTCCTTGGCTTTCATGCTTTGGCCCAGTTGTATCAACTCTTCTTTCATCATGCGGGTTCAATATACGCATACCCTGTGATTTCCTTTCAGACAACAGGGCACAAAAAAGCCCCACTGATGACTATGCGTAGTCGAAGTCGGTGGGGCTTATAAGTAGGATCGAATTCCGTTATACCATCACTTTCGGTGCAGCTGAAAGGATCGCTTCACTGGTTTCCGCTTCGTAGATCGCGAAGTTCTTGACAAAGCTTGCCGCCAGTTTGTTGGCAGTATCGTCAAACGCACTCTTGTCAGCCCATGTGTCTTTCGGATTCAGGATCTCGGAAGGAACACCCGGACATGAAGTCGGAATAGATAATTCGAAAATTGGTTGTGTTTGATATTCCACGTTGTTCAGTTCGCCGTTCATGGCAGCTGTGATCATGGCACGCGTGTAAGAAAGCTTCATACGACTTCCCACGCCATAAGATCCGCCGGACCATCCGGTATTGACCAACCATACGTTAATGTCTGTACCTTCGAGCTTCTCACCGAGCAATTCTGCGTACTTCGCAGGGTGCAACGGCAGGAAGGCAGCTCCGAAACAAGCAGAGAATGTCGTTTGTGGTTCGGTAACTCCCATTTCCGTTCCGGCAACTTTCGCTGTGTATCCGGACATGAAGTGGTACATCGCCTGCTCCTTTGTCAACTTGGAGATCGGAGGCAATACCCCAAACGCATCTGCTGTCAGGAAGAAGATATTCTTCGGAGAACCACCGATGGACGGAACCATGATGTTATCAATGTGGTGAATCGGGTACGAAACACGTGTGTTCTGTGTGATGGAAGTATCTTCATAATCCACTACGGAAGTTCCGTCCACAAAGCCGATGTTTTCCAGGATCGCACCGTACTTGATCGCATCGTAGATCTGCGGTTCCTTCTCACGGCTCAGGTCAATGGTTTTTGCATAACATCCGCCTTCAAAGTTGAATACGGTATTATCTGCCCATCCGTGCTCATCGTCACCAATCAGTTTACGATCCGGATCAGAAGAGAGGGTTGTTTTTCCCGTACCTGACAAACCGAAGAATACGGCAGTATCTCCATTCTTCCCAACGTTTGCGGAACAGTGCATGGAAAGCACATTGCGCTCATGAGGAAGAATGTAGTTCAATACGGAGAAGATTCCTTTCTTGATCTCACCGGTGTATCCTGTACCTCCGATGAGTGCCATCTTTTTCGTGAAGTTCAGAATGGCAAAGTTATGCTGACGGGTACCGTCGATTTCAGCATCCGCAACAAATCCCGGTGCGCAGACAATGTGCCACTCAGGATCAAAGTTTTCGATTTCCGCCTGTGTTGGGCGGAGGAACATGTTGTAAGCAAAATGATTCGACCATGGGAACTCGGTAACTACACGCAAGTTCAGTCTGAAATTAGGATCGGCACAAGCGTACGCGTCACGCACGTAAACATCTTTCCCGATCAGGTAAGCTTTCATTCGGTTGTAGAGAGCGTCGAATTTCTCCGGCGTGAACTTGATGTTGATGTCTCCCCACCACACGGTGTTCTCTGTCTTCGCGTCACAAACGATGAACCGGTCCTTTGGCGATCGCCCGGTAAATTCTCCGGTTTCTACTGCAATTGCTCCCGTGTCGGTGAGCATTCCCTGGCCATTAATGATCGTGTCTTCAATGAGTTCAGACGGGCTCAGGTTCCAGAATTGATTTCCAAGATTAGTTAGTCCGATCGATTCGTTAAGGTCGGCGTTTTTCCCCTTCTTACCAAATACATCCATAATAATAGTTTATAGCGAAACGCTTAATTTTAGTACAAAATTAACGTAATAATGAGCAGATTCGTGTGTTCACCGTCCTGACTTTCTAACAATTCACGGAAAATATTGTTAACATTTTTTCATCCGTGTATGCAAAAGGCGTTTGAAAAACTAAATCAGGTAAGATCGCGCAAAGCCTCCAGTGCAGAACGAACATTTTTCCGGATGTCGAGGATGGAAGCATTCATCATGTAGCACGGTGCGGTAATGATCTTATTTTCGGTATCGATGCAGATCTCGCGGATCGTTTTCATGGTCGCATGCATCCCGGCTTTTTCAATTCCCGCATTGAAGGAAGGAATGTCGTAAGGAGAAGGTTCCTGATCTGTCCCCAGTGTCATGGTCGGAGAAATGCCGGAGCCTTCGAGGGCTTTGGCCACAACTACCGGACTTACGCACAAAGCGGCGATTGGTTTTCCGACGTTGATCATGTTGACCAGTAA
>JBNKYR010000173.1:0-8489 GCA_050300995.1 Crocinitomicaceae bacterium
TATAGAAACGTGGCGTTTAATGTCTGCCAAAGACAGTGACTACCGCCTTACTGTGGGCGAGATTTTTGGTGTCGTAATAAAACGTAATGCTTTTGATCAGTCGCTTGCCACCACGGATATCAATCACACGTGAAGCGCTGTCTGGACGGAAATTGTGACGAAGAGTTATGGTTTCCTTCGTGCCGTTTCCGTAAGTGATGATCATCTTGTGCATATTGATCGAGCCGCCGTCAACAGCAACTTTAAGTTTGGCGAAACCGCCTTTTTGGGCGCCAACGTGGATCACATCTCGATCCAGTTTATAATCTACAACGCGTGTTCCCAGCTTTTCCCAGTTTCCTACTTGCGCCATTCCGGTAAATACGAATAAGCTGAACAGGGTCATTAACAATTTTGCTTTCATTTTGTTTTTGTGTTTTGTGGTTATGCCGGATTAGACCGGCCGGTTAGAAAATGGTTTAATGAATACCTTAAATTAATTCTTTTTTTGCTTTTGCCGTACCGATTTTAGCAGTTATGAAATCCACCGAAGCCTTTGGAGATCGGGCCGGAGAGTATTCTCTCCCGTAAAAAATAATTTGCAGGTGCAATTTGTTCCAGGCCTCTTTCGGGAACAATTTCTTCGCATCTGCTTCGGTTTGTTCCACGTTTTTTCCACTGGTAATTCCCCAACGTGTGAGTAACCGATGAATGTGTGTGTCGACCGGAAATGCGGGAACACCGAAAGCCTGAGACATCACGACCGAAGCTGTTTTGTGTCCCACTCCTGGTAAAGCTTCAAGGTCCTTGAAATTGTCGGGGACCTGACCGTTGTGCTGATCAATCAACATTTGCGAGAGCGTATGGATGGCCTGCGATTTACGGGGAGAAAGCCCGCAAGGCTTGATGATCTCCCGGATTTCGTCAACTTCGAGTAGAACCATTGCATGTGGATTGTCTGCACGTTCAAACAAAAGGGGGGTAATTTGGTTCACGCGTACATCGGTACATTGAGCAGAAAGCAATACAGCAATCAGGAGCGTGTACGCATCTTTATGATCCAGTGGGATCGGGGTTTTCGGGTAGAGCTTTTCCAGCTCCGTCATAATGTATTCGGCTTTCTCTTTTTTTGTCATTTCAACTTAAATCCGTTTCTGATGAAGCGCAGAAATTCAATGAATTGCTGACGCGAAGTGAAGAGTTTTTTCATTTCTTCCGAACGGCTGGAAGCGGAAGGCTCTTCTTCATCTTCTTTTGATTCGATCGGAAGCGTCTCAGGTTCTTTCGCAGCCGGAACCGGTGCTTCCCCGGCTTCCAGTTCATCAATGACCTGAAACAATTCGTTTTCCATTTTGGACAGCTTGTCTGCACGCTCAAAACGCTCTTTGGCCTCCTTGTGATAGCCTTTTTGTTCCAATAGTAATCCGAGATTATTGTGCCCCACAGCATCCTCGGGATCAAGTTTTACTGCGATCTCATAATCCTCGATGGCGCCGTCAAGATCTCCGAAGTGGTTTCTCGCAAATGCCCGGCTGGCGTATCGGTAGGAATAATCCGGTTGCAATTCAAGCGAAAGATTCATGTCCTGCATACACAGTTCCTGATTTTCGAGATGAAGATAAGCCACCCCACGATCACTGAGAATATCCGGATGATTCGGATTAAGTTTTAGCGCTTCGGTATACAGTCGAATGGCTTCTTCGGTTTGCCCGGCCTTCAATGCATCATGCGCCTGCTGATGTGCCTGATTGATGAACATTTTTTACATTCGTTCTATGAATGACAAAAGTACCGACTTTCCCCAATACAGAAAACTTTCGAACGGAAAGGTCTTCTATCGGATTACCGGTGAACGCTCCTTTGATGAGGTTCAGATCATTGGCGCTGTGGGGCGGCTTTTTACCGTGAAGGCAGAGCAGTACCCGGAGATGTTGCGGATTCAGGACATGCTGTCACTTACCGACGGTTTTGAAATTTCCGGCGAGAAGGAATTCGATGAAATTCTGGCCCGGTATGCATTGTCCTGAACGTTGAAAAAAATGCAGCCTTCGATCGGGCACAGGCATCAAAAAATATGTATTTTCATCGTGTGAAGCCTTACTACTTTTTTCTACTGTTGCTTGGATTGACGGCCTGCTCGCTGAATGCGGATCAGGAGGCTGCACTGAGCACTGCAACGATCTCTTATATCAATGCCAGAAATGAAGGAGTGGCAACGGCTTATGTAGCGTTCACATATCCAAAAGCTGTGGCATATTACACAGCTCAGGGCGATAGCGTTTTTCAGCAGCGTTATGATCTGTCAGAGGTTGATAGTCAGCCATTTTTACAGGACGGAAACATTGAAACGATCGAAAAGAACGGGGAGAAAATCCACGTGCGTTATTCTTTCCTGAGTGTAGATGCTTATAATTATGACATTCCTTCACAGGAAGTGTATATCATTGCAATTTCTGAAAACAACGGCGTGAGTTGGTCTTACATTGATGAAGAGGACTACTACAACGATGCCATTGTCAAACCCGGAGACCGTCTTCTGAAAAAATGAAAAAAGCTTTATTCATAGCGCTCACAGTGATCAGTTTCGGAGCCTTCGGACAGGGGTGGGTTCCGGCTGGGGCTCGTTCAATGTCGATGGGGAATGCCTCCGTGACTTTTCGGGATGTCTGGGCGTATCACAACAATCCAGGTGCACTTGCAGAACTGGAGAATTTTTCAGCGGGGATTTCTTACGAGAATCGTTTTCTGCTGAAGGAACTTCAAAGCCAGGCACTGGCGGTAGCTATTCCCTTGAAAGTGGGCGTGATCTCAGTCGGAGGTCACATGTACGGTTACAAACGTTATCGTTCCTACAAGGCCGGTGTGGGCTACAGTTTGAAGCTGGCAGAAAAGATCTCGGCCGGAGTTCAGCTGAATTACCAGGGAATTTCGCTGTCAGATCCTTACGGCTCGAAAGGGAATATCAGTGCGGAGGCGGGTGTTTTTGCACGGTTTACGGACAACTGGACAATGGGCTTCAGTGTGTACAATTTGAATCGTGCGAAACTTGCCGAATACGGCGATGATCGTTTCACTACTTTCATGCGACTGGGAACGGCTTATCGGTTCTCCGATAAATTCCTTGTATCACTGGAAGCCGAAAAGGATCTGGAATATGCCTTGCGATTTAAATCAGGGGTGGAGTACAAGGTCATCGATGAGTTCTTTCTGCGTGCTGGAGTGGCGACCACGCCTCTTGAATTGAGCTTTGGTTTCGGCTATCATATGAAGCAGGTCCACATCGACTTCGGAACCGCATACCGACAAATTCTGGGGTGGTCACCCCATTTTTCATTGTTGTTTGATCTCAAAAAATGAGGTATTGGCGGCATACGGTGATCTGTGTCTGGTGCCTGTTTACCATGCCCGTTTTCGCGCAGGAGAAAAACGATATTGTTCAGCAACGGATTGAGTTTATTTCCGAACAACTGGAAACGGAAAATCTGGATCTTACCAACGTTGTTGAGCAACTCAATTACTACTTTGATCATCCGATGAACCTCAATTCGGTGGAACAGGAAGACCTGGAAAATCTGGGTTTGCTCACCGATGTGCAAATCAACGACCTCTTGTTGCACCGCAAGGTTTTTGGTAAGTTTATTTCGATCTACGAATTGCAGAGTCTGGAATACTGGGATCTGTCAACGATTGAACTGGTGCTACCCTTCATTCGAGTGGACGATAAGCTCGATCAGGTACATGTCGGGTTAAAAGAAGCATTCAAGCAAGGTAAATTCGAGGCATATTTTCGCTACCAGCGCATTGTGGAGGATAAAGCCGGATATGAGGATGTCAGTGATTCTTTGCTGGCGGCAAGCAATTCGTATTACCATGGAAACCAGGATCGGTATTATACCCGGCTTCGGTTTAGCTATCGTACAAATATGAGTATTGGCGTGACCGGAGAAAAGGATCCGGGAGAGGAGTTTTTTCGAGGGAGTCAGAAAAATGGGTTTGACTTTTACTCCGCACATGCTTTTTACAAGGGAGGGAAATACCTGCGTGCTGCCGCGCTGGGCGACTATCAGGTCCAGATCGGGCAGGGACTGAATCTCTGGACTGGCTATGCATTCGGCAAAACTGCAGATGCAACAAATGTCAAGAAATCGGCAAATCCCTTACGTCCGTATACTTCTGTGGATGAGGCACGTTTTCTTCGTGGAGCTGCGGTTCATCTGGGTGTCGGGGACTTTTCCCTGTTGGCGATTGGTTCCTACAAACAAGTGGATGGCGCCGTAGCAATTGCGGATTCGCTGGATCAGGAATCGGCGATTGTGGAAAGCATTAATCTGGGCGGGTTTCACCGCACGAATACTGAAATTGCGCGCAAGCATACACTGAATGAGATTATCACCGGCGCAAGTGCACAGTACACAACGCGCAATCTCCATGTTGGGATCAACGGAATTTATCAGGGTTACGATAAACCTTACGTGAAGGATACTGTTCCGTACAATCAGTATGATTTCCGTGGGAAAGGAACGACCAGCCTGAGTGCGGATTATGGTTGGGTGGTTCGGAATTTCAATTTCTTCGGGGAAGTGGCGATGTCGACCCATTCGATGGGCTGGGCAATGTTACACGGTGTTCTGTTTTCGCCGGATAGCCGTGTTTCAATGAGCATGGTGTATCGCAACTATTCGAAGGATTACCAGTCGTTCTATAACAACGCCCTTTCGGAAGGGAGTCGTACGCAGAATGAAAGCGGCTTTTATACTGGTCTGAAAGTGCAGTTGACACGTTCGTTTTCAGTCAATTCCTACGTGGACGTCTTTCGTTTTCCATGGTTGAAATACTTGGTGGATGCTCCCTCCCGGGGGCATGAGATCCTTGTTCAGCCATCCTACAAACCGAACCGCCAGTTAGAAATTTACGCGCGCTTCCGGGAACAGGTACGCCAGAAGAACAGCCGCTGGTCGGATGGAACCATCACGCCGATTGAGGATGTGGTCCAGCGAAACTACCGTTTGAATATCAGTTATCAGGTTTCGGAAAGCATTAAACTGAAGAGTCGCGTGGAATTCATCACGATCGACAGGGAAAGCTCAGGGCGGGAAAAAGGAGTGATGATCTCACAGGATATCATTTACCGTCCGAAATCTATGCCGATCGATATTGCTTTGCGCTATGCACTGTTCGATACGGATAGCTATGACACACGGATTTACACTTATGAGAACAATGCCCTGTACGTATTTTCATCGCCATCGTATTACTATCAGGGGAGTCGTGCCTACATCCTTGTTCGCTGGACATTCCTGAAGCATTTTGATCTCTGGGCGCGTTACGGTGTCAATATTTATTCTGATCGGAATTCTCTGGGATCGGGAGCCGAAGAAATTTCAGGAAATACCAAAACCGATCTGACAGTTCAGTTGCGATTGAAATTCTGAGCGCTAATCTTCACGAACCGTGATCGCCAGATTTTTCGGTGCAACGGTGCAGTACGCCGTGGTCAGCAAATCTGCCAGCATTTCCTAAGGTACGCGATCAATCCGGATCTCTGTCCATCCTTTTTTGCCCCAGGCACTCATTACCGGATAAACGATACTGGAATCGTAGGCACAGAATGCCGATTGGTCAATTTCGTTCAGCTTGACCACTGCAATGGCCTTGTCTTCCTGCAAGGTGGTAAACACTTTCTTGCGCACCTTGAATGCGACGCGTTCGAAGTGTGGAGATTCCTCCACTTCAGGGAAGGAAAGGGCAAGATTCCGGTAATCTTTTACCGAAGCCATCAGCGGATCGGACGAATGTAAATGAGTTTGAAGCGTTTTCCGCTGTCGCGCTGGTCGATCTCAAATTTTCCGGTCGACTTGATCAAAGGAGTGAGCTTTTCAAAACCATAATTCCGGGAGTCGAAGTTGGGCTGTTTTTTCTGGAGCAAGCTTCCGACATCTCCAAGAAATGCCCATCCATCCTCATCCGCGAGATCATTCACGGTTTGCGTGATCAATTTGAGCAGTTTTGGGGTCAACTGGTCCACGGTTTTCTTCTTACCTGTTTTTGAGGCGGTCGTTGTTTCTTCCTCTTTTTCAAGGATCTCAAGATAAATGAAACGATCGCAGGCAGCAATGAAAGGATTTGGTGTTTTCTTTTCTCCGATACCGATCACGGTTTTTCCTGTTTCGCGGATTCGTGTGGCCAGGCGCGTGAAATCACTATCGCTCGATGCAATGCAGAAGCCTTCGACCTTATCAGAATAGAGCAGGTCCATGGCATCAATGATCATGGCCGAGTCGGTTGCGTTCTTTCCGGTGGTATAACTGTATTGCTGGATTGGCGTAATGGCGTTTTCCAACAGGATTTTCTTCCATTTTGCCAGATGAGGCTTGGTCCAGTCGCCATAAATACGTTTGATGGTTGGATTGCCGTACTTGGCAATTTCTTCCATCATTTCCTGGATGTATTTTGAAGGGATGTTATCGCCGTCAATAAGGACGGCAAAGTTTTTATCTTTTTCCATAATAATTTTGCTGTAGCTAACGGGAAGAACGGATATCAGAATTCAATATCGAGATTAAAGGTGTTCTTCAACGTATGCAAGTTAGGGTTTTTTCGCGCAAGTGCGGCAAACTTGTCCTTGCCAGTCTGGTATTTAACTTCCTCATCGGGATTGGTCGTAATCTCCACACGGATCAGGATATCGAAGTTCTTCAGATCCCGACGAACGTAAGAGAGCATATCAGACAATTGCGGTTGGATGTAGTCGATCTGAACCTGATTATCTACTTCAAGCAGGTATTCGTTTTCATTCACCGATTTGGGTTCCCGCTTGATCAAAGCATTGTAAAAGGTCTCCTTTCCATCGGTTTTCATGGAGAACGCATACTTCCGCCAACTCATCTTCAGATCGTCGTACGAATAGGGCTCGCGTGGAAGATTCGAAGTGTCGCCACCGGCTTCGAGAACTTCTTCTTTTTTCTCCATTAGTTTCTTGATGGAGAGGCTAGAGGCGCTCAGTTTTCCGGAAGGAGTTTCCAGAACTTTTGGTGGTGGTTTGACCATCGGGTTTTTCACCGTTTCGCGCATCACCGGCTTTGGCGTAGCTTTTTGGGCTTTATCTCTGAGATTCTGATTCGGGAACGGGATGATCCTGACGGGATCCGTTAGTCGTTTTTTTTTTCGAGCTCCTGCTGAAGGGAACACAATTGCATGAGTGCCAACTCGACAAGCAATCGTTGGTTTTTCGACGATTTGTATTCAACGTCGGCTCTGCTCAGAACTCCAAGAGCACGGAGGATCATCTCGCCTTCCATTCGTTTGGACTGTTCTACGTAACGTTCCTGGATCGATTCACTGACTTCCAGCAACGAAGCCGTACGAACATCTTTACATACCAGGAGGTTGCGGTAGTGGTCCGCCAGTCCGACAATAAAATGATGTTGGTCAAAGCCCTTTTCGACAATGTCGTTCAAAAGGAGCAATGCCGATGGAATGTCTTCCTTCAGGCTGCTTTCCACGATTCGGAAATAGTAGTCGTAATCGAGGATGTTCAGGTTTTGGATCACCTGATCGTAAGTAATCGTATTTCCGGAGAAGGTAACGATCTGGTCAAAGATCGAAAGGGCGTCGCGCAGAGCCCCATCCGCTTTCTGTGCAATGATGTGCAAAGCGTCAGCATCCGCTGTGATTCCTTCTTTTTCTGCAATCGAAGCGAGGTGATCAGCAATATCTTTTACTTTGATCCGGTTAAAATCAAAGATCTGACAACGCGAAAGGATCGTAGGAATGATCTTGTGTTTTTCCGTTGTTGCCAGGATAAAGATCGCATGTTTTGGCGGCTCTTCGAGTGTCTTCAGGAAAGCGTTGAAGGCGGAAGTGGACAACATGTGGACCTCGTCAATGATGTACACCTTATGAGTCCCCAGTTGTGGTGCAATCCGCACCTGGTCGATCAGGCTACGAATGTCTTCCACCGAGTTGTTCGAGGCGGCATCCAGTTCGTAAACGTTCAGTGATGCTCCCGAATTAAACGACAGGCAGGATTCGCATTCGTCGCAGGCTTCCATCTGCTCCGTTTTGTTGGAACAGTTGATCGTCTTTGCAAGGATACGTGCTGTGGATGTTTTTCCCACTCCACGTGATCCGCAGAATAGAAAAGCCTGGGCGAGATGATCATTTTTGATCGCATTCCGCAACGTAGTCGTAATAGACTTCTGCCCCACAACCGAATCAAAGGTTTGCGGGCGGTATTTACGTGCGGAAACAACAAAATCGCTCATTATTTCAAAATTACGCTTTTCCGCTTTTCCGGGCACGAATTGTTGATAACTTGGAAAACTCGGAGATCATCAGTGAAGCACATTCACATGACCGGTAACGATCGTTTCCACATCATCCGGCAAGCTATAGCGTATTTTCCAGATATACGTGCCGTTTTGTACCTTAAAACTGTTGTAAGTGCCATCCCAGCCATCTTCGATGGAATAGGATTCGAAAATGAGTTCTCCCCAACGGTCGTAAACGAA
>JBNKYR010000174.1:0-8460 GCA_050300995.1 Crocinitomicaceae bacterium
CCTTCAGAGTTTTCAGTTGTTTGAGACCTCGGATGACCTGAAACGCGCGATGAAAAACTATCCACCGCTCACTACACGTTTCGGTCATTCGAAACTGGCGGGCGGGGAGATCCTGATCACTCAGCGGATAGGGCCGGTGGAGAAGAAGGAACCTTTGCTGGCATTCAAAACGGCTTCGGGAACGAAAATGGCCGTTCTGTTCGGAGAAGGATTGTGGCGTTGGAAACTAACCGACTATGCAGCGCGGGGCAACAACGAAACTTTTGACGAGCTGATTCGCAAGACGGTTCAATACCTTACGGTGAAACAAAACAAGGAACCGCTGCGGGTACAATTGCCCGGACGTTTCAATGTCATCGACGATGTGATTCTGAACGCAGAATTTTACAATTCTTCATTCGAGAAGATCACGGATCCGGATATTTCTCTGGTACTGAAGGATGAGAAAGGAGTGGATATTCGATACGCTTTCGCACGATCCGGAAATGGTTACCTGTTGTCGTTGGGCCGCCTGAAGGAAGGGAGGTACGACTGGACAGCATCAACGACTTTTGACGGAAAGCGCTATTCGAAGAGCGGGACCTTTGTGGTGGAGGATGTTTCCGTGGAAGCGCTGGCGACGCATGCGAACCACAACCTGATGAATCAAATTGCCAGCCGTACAAACGGTGCTTTCTATTCGCTGGCAAATGCCCAGGCACTTCTGAATGATCTCGATCAACGGAAAGACATTGCCAATATTACGTACGAGGAATCCAGCTTTGATGACCTCATCGACTGGAAATGGCTGTTCCTCCTTTTGGTCCTTTCTCTCGCAGGGGAGTGGTTTGTACGTAGGTTCTCAGGGAGTTATTAGAAAAATTTTTCAGAGGCGTATAATAATTCAATAATTGTGGCGTTTGTAAAGTATGCTAAAACAAAACATGTACGCCTATGTTGAATAAGTACTCCAACGTTGCTCCCTGCGAAGAGCCTAAATTCGCTCCTTCAAACGAAGTACTGACCGCAATTTTGAATTACAGCAAGTCAGTTGAAGTGAAAAAAACAAAGAGTAAGAAAAGAATCCTTTTAAACTTGAACTAAAAAAAAGCGCTCACCGATGTGAGCGCTTTTTTGTTACCAGATCTTTGCCAGTTTCTCCGGTGGATTCCGCATCGGGTCTCCTTCCTGGACATTAAAGGCTTCAAAGAATTCAGGACAGTTCTTCAACGGACCGTTCACACGGAACATGCCCGGTGAATGTGGATCGTTGGAGATGCGTCGTTTCAATTCAGCTTCCGTGTAGTTGATCTTCCACAATTGAGCATAGCCAATGAAGAAACGCTGTGCCGGTGTGTAGCTGTCGATCAACTTTCCTGATTTATATTCATCGGTGAGTTTATACGCGTAGTACGCCATAGTGAGACCTCCGAGGTCGGCAATGTTTTCGCCCATGGTCAAATCAGGGTTCACACAATTATCTTCCACCGGACAGAAGGCTGCAAATGTTTTACCGAGTTTCTCCGTACGCTCTTCGAAAGAGGTGCGATCTTCTGCGCTCCACCAGTTGCTGAATGACCCGTCGGCATCGAACTTGGAACCCATATCATCAAAACCGTGTGTGAGCTCGTGTCCGATCACCATTCCCATGCGTCCGTAGTTGACAGCATCTTCATAGCGTTCGCTGAAAAACGGCTCCTGCATGATTCCTGCCGGGAACACGATTTCGTTCATCAACGGGTGATAATATGCATTTACCATGTGTGCAGGCATTCCCCATTCGTCTTTGTCGACTGGTTGGTAGAGTTTTGCCATGTTCTTACGGTGAGAGAAACGGGCGGCTTCCCGGTAATTGTAGAGGTAATCATCCGGTTTGAAGTTCAATGCGCTGAAATCTTCCCATTTGTCGGGGTATCCCAGTTTTCGACCAATCGCTCCGAGTTTTCGCAAAGCCTGCTTTTTTGTGGTGGCATCCATCCAGTCAAGTGACTTAATACGCTCTTCAAATACTGTGAAGAGGTTGTCCACCATATCGTTGACCCGCTGGCGGGCTACGTCCGAATAGTAGCGACCGACAAATGCCTTTCCAAGCAACTCACCGAACTCCTGGCCGGTAATCTCACTGATGGCGCGCTCGTTGATCGGTTTCATTTCGGCACGGCCTGAAAGCACGCCTCCGTAGAAATCAAAGTTGGTCTTTACGAAACGGGAGTCCAGATGTCCTGCGTAATGGTCGATTACTTTCCAGAGCAGATAGTGTTTCCAGTCTTCCAGGCTTTCTTCCGCCATCATGGTAGAGAGGTGCGCGAGGTATTCCGGCTGACCGACAACGATCGAATCGAAGCTTTCAATTCCAATAACCTGCAGGTAGCGCTCAAGATCGAAATCTCCCGATGTTTTCACCGCATCGCGACGTGAGAGCATGTTGTAGGTATTCTCCGGTACGCGCATTTCCGCACGCGACATCATTTTTGTCGCGAGTTTGGTTTCAAAGGCCACAATGGATTTGGAAATTACCGCTGCATCTTCTTTCGGGTTACCTGCGAGTGTGAGAATGCTGATGATGTGCTCTTCGTACTTAGCCAGGATGTCTTTCTTGGAGTCTTCCAGGTAGTAATCTTTGTTTGGAAGTCCCAGTCCACCCTGAGAAAAGCCTACCACGTGACGATCTACATTCTTCAGATCCTGGTGAACACCAAACCAGAAGAGTGCGTTGATCCCGTTGGATTGCAATTCGGAAATAACCGTTGGAATGAGTTTCTTCGTGCTCAATGATGTGACCGCTTCCAATTCCTGCTCAATACCCGACATCCCCATCTTATCGCGTAGCTGCATGTTGGTGTAGGAAGAGTAATACGCGCCAAGCAATTGCTGAAAATCGCCTGGTTTCTTGTTCTCGATCGTAGCGAACTCTTCAAGGATCGCAGTGAGTTTTTTCTTGTTTGCCTGGTCAAGTTCGTTAAAACTTCCCCAGCTGGATTCGTCTGAAGGAACAGGATTGTTCTTCACCCAGTTCCCGTTGGAGAAGAGGAAGAAATCATCTTGCGGCCGGACATTTTTGTCCATATAGTCCAGGTCGATCGACACCCGTTTTGGGCCGGATCCCGGAGTTTCCGGATTGGCTTTTTTGGTAGCGTCACAACTAATCAACGTGGCGCCCAGGGCAACCGGAAAGAGGTATTTTTTCATGGTTTTCAGTTATTTGGATCGTATTTCATTTCCACGTGCGGGATCCCGTCTTCCAGGTATTCCTTTCCAGTGGAAACAAAGCCGTGTTTTCCGTAGTAATTTTCAAGGTGTTTTTGCGCGGAGATCATGATCGGTGTATTTCCGAATTCCAGCAGTGCGTATTTCATGCATTCGTCCATCAATTGATGTCCGAGCCCCTGTCCACGGGCTTCTTCATCAATTACCACACGACCGATCGCGCAGTCATCGTACGCAAGTCCCGGAGGAAGGATGCGTGCCGTGGCAATCACATCTCCTTTTCCGTTACGGGCAATGAGATGGTAACTTTTCCGGTCTTTTCCGTCCAGATCCTGGTAGGGGCAGTCCTGTTCAACAACAAAGACTTTCATGCGCAAGGCAATAATGTCATGAAACTCATTCAACGAGAGGTCCATGTAGGGTTTAATCTGCCAATCCGTAATCATAATTCTCAGGTTTGTATCACTCCGACGTTATACGCTTTCTCTGCTTTCTTATGGCTTGCCATTTCAATTCCCATGGAAATCACCTTGCGGGTTTCCACCGGATCAATGATCGCATCGATCCAGAGTCGGCTTGCTGCATAATATGGAGAGATTTGCTTATCGTAGCGGTTCTTGATCGTATCGAACAATTCTTTTTCGCGTTCTTCTGTCAGTTCTTCGCCTTTGGCTTTTAATGTGGCTACTTCAATCTGAAGCAAGACCTTGGCTGCCGCTGCACCACCCATTACGGCAATTTCAGCCGTTGGCCATCCAACGATCAGACGTGGATCGTAGGCCTTTCCGCACATGGCATAATTACCGGCTCCGTAGGAGTTGCCGATGACAACTGTGAATTTAGGCACAACGCTGTTCGACATGGCGTTGACCATTTTGGCACCGTCTTTAATAATGCCGCCGTGTTCACTTTTCGAACCAACCATAAATCCGGTTACGTCCTGAAGGAAAACCAGCGGAATGTTTTTCTGATTGCAATTCATGATGAAACGCGCGGCCTTATCTGCCGAATCGGAGTAGATCACCCCGCCAAACTGCATTTCTCCTTTCGCGTTCTTGACAATCTCACGCTGGTTTGCCACAATTCCTACGCTCCACCCGTCGATGCGAGCGTAAGCACACACAATGGATTTTCCGTAGGAAGGTTTGTATTCCGTGAATTTCGAATCGTCCACGAGGCATTCGATAATATCCTTTACGTTGTAAGGCTTGGAGCGATCAGCCGGTAGAATGCCATAAACATCCTTTGGATCTCGTTTCGGAGCCGCAGATTCCTTGCGGTCGAAACCGGCATCTTCGAAATGCCCGATCTTGTCCATCAGGTCGCGGATGGTCGTGAGACATTCCTCGTCGTTTTCAACTTTGTAATCACACACACCGGAAATCTCCGTATGCGTGGTAGCTCCGCCCAGCGTTTCGTTGTCGATCGTTTCACCGATAGCCGCCTTCACGAGGTAAGAACCCGCAAGGAAGATCGTTCCGGTTTTATTCACGATCAGGGATTCATCCGACATGATCGGAAGGTAAGCTCCACCTGCAACGCAGCTTCCCATGACAGCAGCGATCTGAACGATGCCCATAGAACTCATCACCGCATTGTTACGGAAAATACGTCCGAAATGCTCTTTGTCCGGGAAGATCTCATCCTGCATCGGGAGAAAAACTCCGGCAGAATCCACGAGGTAAATGATCGGCAAACGGTTTTCAATCGCGATCTCCTGGGCACGAAGATTTTTCTTTCCGGTGATCGGGAACCATGCACCGGCTTTTACGGTAGCGTCGTTGGCCACCACAATGCACTGCTTCCCGGAAACGTATCCGATCACCACAACAACACCTCCGGCAGGACATCCGCCATATTCAGGATACATTTCATATCCGGCAAATGCACCGATCTCCACACGCTCCGTATCCGGATCAAGAAGGAAGTCGATACGCTCCCGCGCTGTCATTTTTCCGTTTTCATGCAATTTCGCGATCCGCTTTTTACCGCCACCTTCATATATCTTGTCGAGTTCACGCTCCAGTGCGGAGAGCTTCAGTCGCATCTGATCGTCATTTTTATTGAAATCCAGTTCTTTCGCAGAAATTGCCATATATCTTCATTTTCAAGCCACGCAAATATAAGAAAAACCGAAGGTTTTGATGTGGATGGGACACGGGAAGTGTACGCAGGGAGGGAGAAGGTTTTGATGTGGATGGGACACGGGAAGTGTACGCAGGGAGGGAGAGGGTTTTGTCTACCTTTCCAACTACGCGCTGAGTCAGTCAAAGAGCCAACATCCAACATCCAACATCCAATGTCCAAAAGCGAAGCGCTCTGACTTCTGACTTCTAATCCCTAACCCCTGATCCCTGATTCAAATTTCATTCAAAATTGGGATGTAACTTTGTTCTTTTGAAATGCGTTGGCACCGCCGAAAATCAAATGTTACCTTTAGTAGGATGAAACTGCTCATAGTCGAAGACGAAGAAGAATTGGCGAAGGACATCATGAAGTTTTTGTCTTCTTCCGATTATTTATGTGAAGTCGCATATTCGTATCATGACGCCCTCGATAAGATCGGTGCACATACCTACGATTGTATTCTGCTGGACCTGATGATTCCGGGAGGAGATGGGATGGAAGTGTTAAAGGAGGTGAAGAAACAACAGCGGGAAGACGGGGTGATCATTATTTCAGCAAAGGATTCAATTGAGGATAAAGTGCTCGGGCTCACTATTGGCGCCGACGACTATCTGGCGAAACCATTTCATCAAACTGAACTTGCCGCGCGGATTCTTTCGGTGATTCGCAGGAAGCAGTTCGACAGGTCCAATCTCATTGTGTACAACGAGGTGGAAATTGATCTTTTGTCGCGAACGGTTTCTGTCAATGGAGAACCATTGAATCTCACCAAAAAGGAACTTGATCTTCTGGTGTTCTTTGTCGGGAACAAGAACAAGGTGATCTCCAAAGCCGCACTTGCTGAGCATCTTTCGGGTGATTTTGCCGATATGTTGGATAATCACGATTTCGTATACGCGCACGTCAAGAACCTGAAGAAGAAACTCAGAGAATCGGGGAGTGCGAATTATTTGAAAACCGTTTACGGAACCGGATATAAATGGGAAGGATGATACGACTGCTCAATAAACCGCTGAAGACCTTTTCCATCTATGCATTGATCATTTTGCTTTGCAGTATCCCGGCGTATCACTTCTTCCTGAATGCCGTTTGGATCGGGGAACTGGACGAACGCAACGAGCGTATCAAAAACAGAATTCAGCAGATGATTGCCACGTCGGAAGTTGATGCTTCAACGCTCAGTGCGATGCAACGGCATTGGGACGTCCTCCAGCCAGGAATCAGTTTGTCAAGAATTGGTGATGCGCAGTTCGGTGAAGATCAAACCTACACAACCGAAAAGCAGGAAGGTGCCGACGGGGAAGAAATGGAACAATACCGGGGATTGTCCTGTTACTTCCGTGTCAATGGAAATGGCTATCACCTGGTGGTGGAAACAAACATTGATGAGGCAGATGAGATCATTTTCATTATTGGTACTATCACAATGGCGTTTGTGCTCATGCTTATTGTTGGTTTTATTCTGTTGAACAGAAGAATCTCCGGTAAGATCTGGAGGCCATTCTATGAGTCTATTCGAAGGCTGAAGGAATTTAACCTGGCGAGTGAACAGAAAGTGGTGTTTGAGGAATCCGATATTATGGAATTTGCCGCTCTGAATCACGAATTGGAGCAGTTGATCACTAAAAACATTGGGGTCTATCGAAGGCAGCGACAGTTTGTGGAGAATGCGTCCCATGAATTGCAGACCCCGGTAGCCTTGCTCAAATCGAAATTTGACATGGTGTTGCAGTCAAAAGACCTGACCGAAGATCAGTCAAGGTTGCTGAATGAAATGATGATCCCGCTGGCCCGGTTGACACGGCCGAACAAAAACCTGCTAATGCTGGCCCGGATGGAGAATCATCAGTTTGCCTACACTACACCCCTTGATCTGAAGGAACTGATCCTTGAGAACATTGAGATGTTCAACGATTACAGTAAAAGCAAGGGGCTCACAATGGAAATGGAGTTGTCTTCCGTTGTCATTGAAGCTAACAAAGTGGTGCTGGAAGCTCTGGTGAACAATCTTATCAGTAATGCGGTGAAATATTCTGAGCCCGGCAGTTCTATCCGTATCGAATTGACAAAACAGTCCTTTGCGGTGATCAATTCAGGGAAAGAACCCCTGGTGGAAGAATCACTTTTTGATCGTTTCGGTCGTTCCTCGAAAGAAAGTGGCAATGTAGGGCTGGGGTTGGCGATCGTAAAGGAAATTTGCGAGCAGAATCATTGGTCGGTCCGCTATTCGTTTCGGGAAGGAAAGCACCACTTTGTCGTTCATTTCCGGTGATTCAGATTTTCTTCTAAATCGTAGTTCATCTTTGTCCTGAACATTAAAATCAGAACAATGAAAAAAGGAATGTTAGTCGTGAGTGCAGGATGCTTGCTATTGACCCAGGCATGCGCACAGACAAAGGGCGAAGAGACTCCCGAAGCTGTTCAGTCAGCGTTCAGCAAGAAGTTTCCTGATGCAAAAAGCGTGAAGTGGGAAAAGGAAAGTGAACAGGAGTGGGAAGCTGAATTCAAACTGAACGGGGTAGGGTACTCTGCCAATTTTACATCTTCCGGTGAATGGAAGGAGACAGAGCATGAGATTCGCTCGAATGAAATCCCCGAAGTGGTAAATGCCACCTTGAAATCAGAATTTTCAGGTTACGAAGTGGAAGATTCGGAGATCACAGAGAAACCGGAGGAAACCGAGTATGAATTTGAGCTGGAAAAAGGCGAAGTTGTTTATGAAGTAACGATCAGTGCCGAAGGAAAAGTCGTCAGTAAGAAACGGGTTGAAGAAGAAAGCGAAGAAGACGATGATTGATCGGGTCGTTGCATTGCTCCTGGTTTTGATGCCGTCCTGGCTTTTGGCACAGGGAGGTATTACCTTGTCGGGGATCATTCGGGATTCGGTGAGCAATGAACCTTTGCCGTTTGCGAACGTGGTGTTGAAGACGGCGGGGGATTCTTCTTTTGTGAGCGGAACGATCACAGACGATGACGGCGCTTTCCAACTCACGAATGTGAAATCAGGGGAATACATTATTCGGATCGCATATTCCGGCTTTCGGACGGCATACCTGGATTTTTACGTGGGAAGTTCGTCGGAATACCTGGATCTCGGAACCATCGGGTTGGCACCTGAAATACAGAACATTGACGAGGTAAAAGTGG
>JBNKYR010000175.1:0-8352 GCA_050300995.1 Crocinitomicaceae bacterium
CTTGATGGCTTCCGAAGTAATACTTTTTCCACAGAAATCCGTGACCGTCAAATAAAACAAATTCAGTCCATCTTCAAGGTCCTGGGTCGGAAACACCAGGGTGTCATTATTGGCGTATGATAAGGGTTCCCAGTAATAGTTATATCCCGGCACTCCATTGCCCGGGATTCCCCATAACATTCCAGTGGCATCGCTTTCATCACACACATTAATACTGTCCTCCGTGACCAAAGACATATTGATGTAATCCTGTATAGTGATCATTGCAGTGGTTGTATCATACGTTCCTTCGCAAATATTCTCCACAATAATGCTAAATATCAATGTTTCATCTCCTTCCAGAATCCCATCAAGATAAGGACTAACCAGGATGGTATCTGTAAATTCTCCGGCCTCCAGCAACAGGGAGTCCGCTAGGTAATTATAATCTTCACCATTGGTTGCTGTTCCGGACACCAACAGTTGCAGTACAACAGCATCTGTAGTGTCATCACGCAATACGATGAAACCGGCAGATCCGCAGTCTTCGATCAACGTTGCATTGCCGATCACATCCACCTGCATCGGTGTCTCCACTTCGCAATTCACAATCCTGTACCCAAACGTTCTGGACTTCATATTGATCAGTACTCCATCTCTCCATTCTTCCACGCAAACCGCCGCGACAAACATTCCGGTCAACGAAGGTGTCAGACTCATAAACCCTGTTTGTCCGTCCAGAGTCACACTAGATCCGGGGCCAAAAGGCTGTACGTCCGAAAAACCTGTTTCCCATGGAACCGCCGAATATGGCTCCGGAAACTCCGGATTGGGAGCAGTTCCAGACGACGAACTAATCGTCAGTGGCGTGCACATGTAATAGACCAGTGAATCTCCATCTGGGTCAGTGGCCACGTGGTCAAAATCCAGCGTTTGTCCTGAACAAAGTACGATGGGTGGATAATTATCAAACCTCGCAGAATTGTTCGGTACGGATACCGTGTTCGTTCCGGGAATGTCCGTTGTAATCGTCAAACCCCAGGTATCGGGAACCAGAATATTCAGGATACTGGCCGTCCAGCAACAGCGCTGGTAGGACACATAATAACCATCGGCCGTTTGCGGCAACGTAACCGTAGCCACGTAGATTCCCCGTTGCACACAGATATCATTCGGAGGCGTCACACATGGATCGTCGTAAACAATCGGAAGTGTGTCAATTACCGGAGTGGCAGTATAGTTCGCGAAAACGGTACCATTATCATAGAAAACCGTAAAATCAAGCGGGTTATCAAGGGCAGTTGTTATACCATTGCAATCGCGGTAGATTTCAAAGGTAATTCGGTATTGGTCGTTCCCCAGATAATCATAATACACTTCGCCACCAATGATATGAGAGGCATTAAGATTTCCTGAAAAAATGAGCAGGAGAATGAGTAGAAGAGTTCGCATAGTTCAGTTTTCACCAAATATACCACATATTTAAAAAAAGAAACGACCGGTCCGGGACCAGTCGTTTCATCATATCTATACTCCTTTCAAAGTCCACGACCTGAAGGGCGCGGTGTTGGTTTCGGAGCACTTGGCTTTGGTGTACTCGGCCGCGGTGCGGGAGTAGGTGTGCGCGGTACAGGAGCGGGCCGCGGTGCCGGTCTTGGTTCAACACGAGGTGTTGGTTCAATGCGTGGCTTTGGTTCGGTCCTCGGCGTACGAACGTCCGGTTTATCGTTGTCATTTTCCAATGTTCGTCCGCCCCCCGAATTATTGGATCCTGATCTCGGAGTCCATGAATCCGGTTGTTGCACCACAGGTGTTGTTGGTTTCGGAGGGTTTACATTCTGAAGACGACCATCCGTAGGGCGCAGTACTGTTCCCTTGGTTGGACTTGGAATGATCGGTTCCTCACTTGCTCCGAGCCCAAGATATGCATGATCGTAAACGCATCCCTGGATATCACGTGCATCTAATCCAAGATCGTGGCAATAACGCTGCGATTTGGCCAATCTTCGTTGATTGATGTCCGAGAAATTGCGGTACACATGCGGGAAAGAACGATCCGTGTAAGTCATGGTATTCGCACCTATCATGTAATCAAACAATGAAGCCTGCTGCGTAATACGGTTCATTTCCGCAAAATCCTTGGCCATGTATTCCTGACGCTTACGACTCAGATAATCGTCGTCGGTATCCCAAACAACCGGAGAAACTCCCGGTGAGGTGGCATAGTCGTCGCGTGTTGAACCATTGGCATTTCCGAGCAGACCTTCGTATTGGCCATCTGCACAATCATGTACATGAACAGTCACATCCATGAATTCTGTGTTTCCGCTACGACGCACCTGAGCCGTCACGCTTTCTCCCGAAGGCCAGAATACGGTATAGTTTTGTCCTGATTTCCTGATGGTTCCACCGTGCTCCAGGAAATAAGTTCCTGCACCAACCTGCACCGGCCGTCCCTCAATGCGAACAGGTGTTGAATAATCTCCATCAGGATAATCCTTTGTGTACAAACAAACACGATCTCCTGCCACATTCATGGCGAGTGCCGTATTGAGTGAGAAATCATCTCCGACAGGACGCTGACGGGACTGCACTTCCATTTCTCCGTTCAGTGAACGTGTAAGAACAAATTCTCCCACTGTCTGAAAAGAGTTTCGCGCACCATCGTAGGAAATCAGGTGCGGATCACCGTAAGAACGTCCTGAAGAAGACTGACAATTCGGTGAAGAAACATAGCGATTGATGTCTGACCAAAATGCCTGATCACCTCCATTTGTACGCGCCTCACTCGAAATGCGCATTACCTGACTTCTTGTTTCGTAAGGCACCATCGTCAGCATTTGGTGCGGTGTAAATTTCTCAGGGAAATTTCGATCGGGAATTGGTTGGTTATCTGCCATAGAGGAAAGGCTCGATGCCAGCCATGGACCGCGTACAGGGTCCCAGTCGCTAAAAGCTTTTTCTATCCGGGCATAATCTGCGCGGTTAGCATTGACGTTCTGCGCAAAGGTCGCAAAGGACAGTTGCACCAACATCAGAGATAAAACGTAATGGATTGTTTTCATAAACCTATAGTATTGTTCCGGACATCGAAACTTGCAAATTGCATGCCAATCAATACTAAACAGATTTAGTCAAGGGATTGAGAGGCATAATTTTTATCAATTTACGAAAATAACACCACAAAATATCACCAAAAACAGACTTGTTTCAAGCATTTTTTTGAAGAGGCGCCGATCCAATCACCTGGCTCCGGCGGTCAGACAAATTTCTTGTCAATAAACTTCGAATTGAGCAAGCGTGCCACTCCCATGTAATTGGGGCGGAAACCAATCTTATCGCCGATACTGTATTTCTTATGTCCTAATTTGGTCTTGTTAGTTCCAAGATCGACAACGAGCATGTCGGACGTAACGCCTACAAAGCTTATGCTCTCATCCAGCGGTTCAATATCGTTCTTATCTACGTCCAACATTCCGAAATCCAAAATGGCTTTAATGGAGGTCTCTCCAATATCGTCATCACTGAAGTTCGTCGCCAACCCCGGATTTCCGTCACCAATACTTCCTTCAGGAACAAGATCTTTCTCCTCAAGTTCAATGATATTCGCAACAAATTCGAAGGTGTTTGTCGAAAGTCCTCTGAACCTTTTATTGTCCATTGGGCTTACCCCGAAAAAGGCAGCTTCACCTACCCTGAAATGGTTGATCTCCTTCGGAATACTCCCATTTTCCACCAACGGCAATGTAATTGAGCTGCCGCCTGAAATGAATTTCAGTTGTTTGTTGAAGCGTACCGATATCAGTTCCCTGTAGAGCGAAAGCGGCAGCAATTTATGATAATCCGGCTCCACCCCGTACATGCACCCCAGATTCGAACCGATCCCGATTACTTCAATGTTCTCGAGGTCAAATATTTTTTCGTAGAAGTCCATGATATCGCCCCGGTTAATTCCTTCTCTTAATTCGCCGAGCTCAATCATTACAATGATCTCGTGGACCTTTCCCTGCTTCCGGGCCGAAACATCCAGTGCCTGAATGGTTGAAAAAGAACTGTTCAACGAAATATCTGCATAGCGCACGACTTCATCTGCGTACATTTTTGCAGGTGGTTTAATGTAGATCGTTCGCATCTCCGGATTCACTTCCCTAAGGTTTTTTAAACTTGTCAGGCGTGAATCTCCGACTGAATTGATCCTCTCGATGACGTCATCGGTGAGAATATTTTTCAGGAATTCCTTATCTCCGGAAAACACCTTGGTGACCAAACTCCACTGGATATTGTGCTCGTCAAAATATTCACTCAGGTACTTGATATTGTTGCGGATCTTCTCCGTTTGAATTACCAGTTCCGCCATGCCTATTTCTTAAGTCGCATTTCCAGATACGGGTTTGTAAATCCATATTTTTCATACAGAAAACGGGCCGGATTATCAGATTCCACGTGCAAGGCAATATCACCTTTCGAGTAGGAAATCGCCTTCTCCATCAGTAATTTTCCGATACCTTCCCCTCTGTGTTCCTTATGCACGGCAATGTACACCAAAATGTTCTCAGGGATATATCCCCCCATACCGGTTTGGTTCACCACAACGGCTCCCTTGATGAGGTCTTCTTCCGTGAACAGCATTGTAAAACCGCCAAAAGAACTAAACTCCTTGACCGAATAATCAATGGCTTTCCGAATATCCTTTTTCGGATCTCCGTACTGTTCAAGGTTATCATAAAGGAAACTTACAAGCTTTTTTTTCTCAAGTTCCGTGGGCTTGTTCACGGCATCAAAAACAGTTGTTTTAATCATTTGGTTATTTACTTTACCCTTCATAGTAGAAAAGTTTTCGGAACAGCCAAACTTTCCCGGGTTTTTACCCAAAATAAGGCTGAATCCATCGAAAAAACCGATTAAAACAGGTTTTCCTCTTGCATTCTTCAATGATTTATCCGCAGAATGTAATGTCGCAGAAAAAAAAATCCCTTGCCTCTTATCGACTTTTTTCGTCTATGGTTTCCTGACGAATCTTAAATAACCTGAACTGTTCCGATGTCAGGATCTCCTTGAGGGCTTCGTCCCGGATGTTACTTGCTCGAACGTAGATGACGTACAGGGTCGCACCTTTGGTTTTGGCCTTTGCCTCTTTCATGGTTCTCCCGTAAGCCTTATAGATATCAATGAATTTACCCCGTGTTTCCCGATCCATTTCAAGATCGTTGATCATGGATCTGATCATGTGATCTACCTGTGCATTTCCACTTTGCGCCTCCGAGGGAAGTGCACTTGTCAATACCAGAAACAGACAAATGATCCAATTCATGGTACTAATTTAAAAGAATGAGCAACAGTGCGGGGATGCATAAAGGACATTCTGTGGGAATCAGGTCCACAAAAAAACCCGGTCGAAACCGGGTTTTTCTTTTGCATATTGTAATCGTTTATCCTCCGAAATCGTCGAATCGAACGTTTTCTTTCGGCACTCCCCAATCATCACACATCTTAACAACGGCGTTGTTCATCATCGGAGGTCCGCAGAAATAGAATTCAATATCCTCCGGTGAATCGTGCTTCGAAAGGTACTGATCAATCACTGCCTGGTGAACGAATCCGATGAATCCATCTCCGTCAGGATCGTTCACATCTTTCTTCTCTACCCAATTATCTTCCGGAAGTGGCTCAGAAAGCACCAGGAAGAACTTGAAGTTCGGGAAGTCTTTTTCCAGATCACGGAAGTAGTGAATGTAGAACAACTCTTCACGTGAACGTCCACCGTACCAGTACGTCACTTTTCGATCTGTTTTCAAGGTCTTGAACAACTCGTACAGGTGCGAACGCATCGGAGCCATTCCAGCCCCACCACCGATGTAAAGCATCTCTGCATCCGAATGGTTGATGAAGAATTCTCCGTAAGGGCCGGAAATAATTGCCTTGTCTCCTTCTTTCAGGTTAAAAATGTATGAAGACGCAATACCCGGATTCACGTTCATCCATGTATTTCTTGCACGATCCCATGGTGGAGTGGCAACACGTACGTTCAACATAACGCGACGCCCTTCTGCAGGGTAAGAAGCCATTGAATACGCACGAACAACTTCTTCGTCATTCTTCATCACGAGATCCCACATACCGAACTTATCCCAGTGCTTACGGAACTTATCCGGTTCTCCCGGGTGATCCTGTGGATGCGCAGCGATATCCATTTCCGAATACTTCACCGTACATGGTGGAATCTTGATCTGAATGTATCCTCCCGCTTTGTAGTCCATATCTTCGGGAATCTCCACGATGAACTCCTTGATGAAGGTAGCCACGTTGTAGTTGGAAACAACTGTTGCCTCCCACTCCTTGATTCCGAGTACTTCTTCCTCTACATGGATCTTCATGTCTTCCTTGACCTTCACCTGGCAACCGAGGCGCTTGTGCGCCGCAATCTCCTTACGTGAAAAGTGTGGTACTTCCGTCGGAAGAATGTTTCCACCTCCTTCGAGTACGTGACAAGTACACTGAATACAGGTTCCACCACCACCACAAGCGGATGGTAAAAAGATACCTGCGTTACCCAATGTGGCAAGCAGGGTTCCCCCACCGTCTACTTCAATGACACGTTCACCGTCGTTGATATCGATCTTAATCTTTCCGGATGGAGAGAGTTTTGCCTTTACGAACAGCAGCATCCCTACGAGGAGCATGATCACCAATAAGAAGGCTGCAATTGTGATTCCTAACGTCAATCCCATGTTACCCTAGTTTAATAGTATTAGTTTCCTCAGCAGTAATCACCACTGAAGTCTGCTTATCATCTTTCGGCTTGTCTTTACCGTATTTGATACCCATGAAGCTCATGAAAGCAATCCCCATCAAACCTGTAAGGATGAAGGTAATTCCAAGACCTCTCAGTGGTCCCGGCACTTTCGAATAACGGATCTTTTCACGGATTGCAGCAATCGCTACAATGGCAATGAACCAACCGATACCTGATCCGAGTGAAAATGCTGTAGCATCCAGAATTGTCGAATACTGACGCTCCTGCATGAACAGGGCTCCACCAAGGATCGAACAGTTAACCGCAATCAACGGAAGGAAGATCCCGAGTGCTCCGTACAGAGCAGGTGCAAATTTTTCAACCAGCATTTCCACCAACTGTACGATCGATGCCACGACAGCGATGAACATGATGAATGCGAGGAAGCTCAGGTCGATGTCTGCCCACTCAGGGTTCAACCAGGCCAAAGCGCCCGCCTTCAAGAGATAGTTCTCAAGCAGGTAGTTAACCGGAACTGTGACCACCAATACGAAGATCACGGCAGCTCCAAGTCCAACAGCGGTCTTCACTGTCTTCGATACCGCCAGGTATGAACACATACCGAGGAAGTAAGCGAAGATCATGTTCTCCGAGAAGATCGCTTTTACGAATATATCCAATGTACTTTCCATAACTTTCTTTTAATCTTAATGATCTTCGATAAGGGCCTTGTTGCGTGAACGCTGAACCCAGATAATGATTCCCACAATGATCAGGGCCATTGGAGGCAGGATCATCAGGTTGTTGTTTACATATCCCATTGCATATAAACCAGACTCTTCACCCGGAAGTGCATTACCGAATACCTGAAAACCAAACCAGGTTCCCGAACCGAACAGTTCACGGAAAGTTGCCACAATGATCAGCAATCCTGCATACCCGAGACCGTTTCCAAGTCCATCCAGCAAAGATGGCCATGGCTTGTTCCCCATCGCGAATGCTTCGAGGCGTCCCATGATAATACAGTTGGTAATGATCAGACCGACAAATACAGACAGCTTTTCCGAAAGATCCGGAAGGAATGCCGCCAGCACCTGATCCACAATAATTACGAGTGCCGCAACAACCACCAACTGAACGATGATACGAATCCGTGACGGAATCATATTTCGCAGCATGGAGATCACGAGGTTACCCATCATGGTTACGAAGATCACTGAAAGACCCATTACGAGTCCCTGACTTACCTGAACGGTAATCGCCAGTGCCGAACAAATTCCCAATACCTGAATGGTTACCGGGTTGTTATCCGTCAGCGGCTCCGTGATCAGTTTTTTGTTCTTCTTGGAGAACAAAGGCTCACGTGGAGCTTTTACTTTTTCTTGTCCCTCGGCACTCATTACTTAGCGTTTTTAAGGTTTGAAAAATAGGGTACATAAACAGCCAGACAACGATTGGCCATTTCTTCCACACCTTTTGAAGTGATTGTACCACCAGTGATACCATCCACCTTCTTCTCGTTGGTTCCCGAACCGTCTTTCACAATTTCGAACTTTGTGAAATTCCCCTGATCGTCAGCGAGCTTCTCACCAATCCAACGGTCGATGAAGAATTGCTGAATGATCTCGGCACCAAGTCCC
>JBNKYR010000176.1:0-8238 GCA_050300995.1 Crocinitomicaceae bacterium
CCGTCTTCCGGATTGGCAATGGAGAGCGCATAAAGGCGCGGATACATCTCGTGCAGAAATGACTGATTCAGTGAGATGCGCAGCGCCTGAAATTCAGGTTTGGAGCTACCGGCTTTTACATAGAAGGAGCAGTGGTCATTGATGATGGTCGTATGCGATTCGTCCATTCCGTTAATGAAGAGATCAACTTCGTTTTGTCCTGCAACTTTTGTCCATGTATTTCCCGATCTCAGCATTACTTTTCCTGTGAAGTAGTCGTTTCCGCTGACGATGTTGTTCAGGTTGATCGGAGACACCTTCGGAACGGTCTCCTTGGTACCATCCCCCTTTGTTATTTCCAGGTAATTGATGGAAAAGCCATTGATCCAGTTAGGGACCATGGAAGCGAGAAACTCCTGTTTATAGGCCGCGTACCATGCCAGGAAATCTTCAGGTTGATTCTTCCAGGTAACTTTCACGCCGGCGGTCGTCCAGTTCTTATACCTCAACTCATCATAGGATACGGTAAGGCTGGAGCCGGAAACCGGAACAGTTGTGAAAGGGTACATGGGTTTTTCCGGGTTCTGTTTTCCGTGATCGTTTTCCACGACCATTCCCCGGATATCCTCAACCTGTGTTTTGATTTCCACTTTGTTGAGTTGCCCTGTGAAATATTCATAGATGCGAAGCCCGGCTTTGGTGGTGGTATCAATGAAGAAACGGAAGACCGGATTTTCAGTACTGTAGTTTTCCTGATGAACTTCCGGGTTGTACGCTACAGAAGGCTTGTCACCGTGGCCCAAATTCATGTACAGGCTGATTTGCTTTGCACTTTCGTTGACTGAAGTGCTGTACGTGATTTTTTTCTTGGTTGCTTGCGGTTTTTCACGGTCCTCGATAGCATCCAGAGTGATGGTTTCGGAAAGTTTGATCGGTCCCAGCCATTTCTTTTCCCCGGTGTAGTACACCGAAATAGCGTCGCGAAGATGGCTTCCTTCAATATCCACCAATGCTCCCAGTTTCTGAAAAGTAAAGGTGAACTGAAGATGTCGATCCCCTTCCGCGAGCTCAAGAATACCTGATGACAGGGCAAATCCGAGCTGTGCATCCGGCAATTGGGCATAAATTTCGCTATCGATCTCCTCTTCCAGATGATGGTATCCAAACGGATACCATATCGGATTGTCTTCCGGGAGCGGATCTCCCAATCCGTCGGCTGAATTTGCCGTTGGAGCCGCCTTGATATACTGACGAGCTACCGGCGCACCGTAGCTGTCAGTCGTATCATAGGCGAAGTATACATTGCGCAGTTCACTGATCACAGCGCGGTTGGCAACAAATTCCTCAGAGAGTTGGTAAATGCGCATTTTTCCATCCGCATCTTTTCCTCCGTTTAGCTGGGTATCTGTAGTAAGTTTTTCCTGAAGAATACTCTTGGATAGTTCGAAAAGGATGTGGACTTTGTCGTATTCGGCCGGAAGCTTTTCGATCTGAAGAACTTCCATGTAATAGAAATCCAGGTGTCGGCGTGTCAATTGATTGAAACGGTCCGAACTAAGTTCCAGAAGCTTGAGGAAACAAACAAAAAGTGTCAGGTGCGGTGTTAGCTTGTTGGATTCTCCGAGGTCTTCCAGGAATGCATCCAGTTCACTTTCGTTTTTGAAAAAATCCTGCCAGTTTCCTTCCGGCACCTTGTAGCTGTTCGTGTCAAAGTAGTTGACGTGGCTTGCGAACTCATAGGCAAACTTCATCCATTCGGTAATGCCGAATCCGTGGAGAAGGAGAGAATCCGGGTCCAGTTCGTTCAAATAACGTGAGCCCTGGTCGGTTCCTCCGCGCAGCAGTACTTTGGTAATGGTATTACAATCGCTCATTTCGCTTTTTCAGTTATTTGATCATACATCGGTCCCTTCGCCACGGTAGAACGGATACACAAGGTTTCTTCGCGAGTTGGTTGCGCGAATGGTATAATCCAGTTCGATCAGTAATTCACCTTCGAGTTCATCACTTGGCTCAATATCTACTTTCTGAATATCGATTCGGGGCTCGAAGTAGAGAATGGCACTTTTGACGAGGTCTGCCACATAGGTTTTAAGGGTCAGATTCAACGGTGCGAAGAGCAGGTCGTCCAGGTTGCATCCGTATGCCGGATTCATGATCCGTTCTCCGATACGGGTGGAAAGCAGGATGATCAGGCTTTCGCGAATATCCTCCTCGTCAGTGCTCATTTCCGTATGGTCGGGCCCTTTGGTAAACTCAGGAGGGAATTTCCAGCCTCTCCCAAGGAATGATGTATATTCTTCCATGTCTCTTATCCGATTAAAACTGTTGGTTCTCCAAGTACAATCACACCTCCGTGTGCCGTGCTATCTCCCATTCGTGCTGCCGGCATCCCGCCAATCAACACTGTGCCTGAACCGGCTACAATGGAATCCGGAGGTCCCGTACAGGTGGCCATGTCACCCACACGTGCTGCCGGCATTCCGCCAATCAACACTGTAGGTTCACCAGCCGGGAGGATCGGTCCGCCCACATGAGGTACGGTTCCGGTCACCATCGGACAAACATGCATGTCATTAATTCGTGCTGCGGGTGTTCCCATAATCAGTTTATTTGAACCAGCGATCCTTTCAAAACGGCGATGGCGCTTGTAGACACCTCGGCTCCTGCTGAGCCTTCCGCTTTGAATTCGGCATTCGCGGTCACATTTACATTTGTTCCTTCTATGCTGACATCACCCGATGCTTTGATGCTGATATCCCCGGCACTTTCCATGGCGATACCTGCACTGTCAATCGTAATGATGTTTGAATTGTCGTCTTCGATTCGAATTTCGCCGGCGTCTTCGTCCAGTGTCACGATCTTACCTGCTGGCGTTTCGATGGTCACGGATTTCTTGTCGTCGTCGAAAATCAGTTTCATTTCGCTCCGTGTAATGAATCCTTTTTCATGGTTGTCGTCACTCGGAGGAATAGGGGAAGGTTTCGCGCTGCTGTGGAGCATTCCGAGGACTACGGCATCGTTCGGATCCTCGTTAATGAATCCGACGATCACTTCGTCTTCAATTTCCGGTCGGAAGATTGATCCCCGGCTGTCACCGGCGTCCAGTGTGGCTAAACGACACCAAATACCTTCTTCATCACTGCTGATGATAGGAAGCTTCACAAGGATTCGGTCATCTCCATCCGGGTCATCTTCGAGTTGAGTCACAATTCCGATGTGCAATCCCTTGATGGCAGGAAGCAGACCGGAAGCAGCCGGCGTATTGATTTCGTAGGTTTCGCTAAACCATTTTGGATTGATACCGAATTGTGCATCAACTGTCCAGTTTCCTTCGGAAATGGAATGAACAACACCACTCACATACGCTTTACCATTGAATCTGTCTCCGACGCCTTCCAGCTTGATAATGGTGTTGGGTTTTACCCCCGGAATCCCCTGGAATTTTACCCGGCCCCGTACTTTAGACAGTTGCTGATAGAGCAGTGTGGCATCGGCCCAGTCCTGCAGTTCAACGTCATTCATGTAGCCGCCGTGCCGTAGTTCAAGATTTTCCAAACCTACGACGTCGGCGAGGTCTGAGGAACTCAGGTTTCCATTGAGAGAAACACCCGGGTCATTGCTTTCTGTCTCCAGAATTTCCTGATCGCCGTAACTCCAACTGTAAGCGGTGGTCTTTGAAATCTGATTGCGGGCATCGAGTTCTGCATCGAAATCAAGCATGGTTGTTCCGAATGCTATGGTTTCAACTTCTTCCTGACTGACATCAGGCTTCGCGATGGTCAGTTTTCCATCGTCCGCAATGCAGAGTTTTCCATTCGTTTGCGCTCGTGAGACCACAAAGTCCCAGTCACTTGAATTGTATTGTACCAATTCGGGATGCGAGTAGTTGGTGGCTTCCACATCTTTATCTAGTCCGTAAGTATCAATGATTTCTTCGAAAATATCGCTGTCTTTGCTTTCGTAGAAGTACTTCGATTTGCGGCCGATGGTCATTTTAACACATTCGTCCTTGCACTCCAGCATCAGAATGGAAGTGGTACTTCGCACCTTGATACTGTGCTTAACAATAATCCCTTTAAAGATCGTCTCTTCATCGGAGTGGTATCCGGCTTTGATTTCAATGGCCTTACCGGGAATAAAAAGATCTTCGTTGCTCAGAATAAAATCCTGGGCGGAGGCTTCCCCGTCAGCAATCGCAATGCTTGCGACCGGAACCCTGTTAATTTCTTTGGAAACAGTAGCGCTCAAAATCTGAACAGTCCCGGGAATAGCTTCGCCTTCCACGAGAATCGTGAAAGTCACCAAATCCGGGTTCTTGCTTGTTTGTATGACGCCGCTATTGTCCATTAGGCCAGTTTATCAATGGGTGGAAAGATCAGTTGTTGTCCCGGTGTTAGCTTCCGGAAATTGCTGAGTTTATTCACTTTGGCAACTTCCAGATAATACTTTGAGTCACCGTAAATTTTAAATGTCATCAGAGGGAGGGTATCTCCTTCCTTTACCTGACGGTAATGTGTGAGATCAGGCGATTGATTGTTCTCGCGTGCTGCGCGTTTCTCCTCCTCGATGAAGTTTTTGAATTTCACCTTTGCCGTTGCTCTGATCGGTTTCCCGTTGGAGTTGAAAAGTTTGTACTCCACGGTCATTTCCGTCATTACGCAGGGGAAGAGCAGGTTGCCCCAGGAGATTTTCAGGTAATTCGGCTTGTGCTCATCACCGCTGTAATCAAAGACGATTTTTTTGAATTTTTCGAAGTCGTCGATGATACCATCATCGGTAGCCGGTGAATCGGCAAAAACACCTGTTCTGTCAAACAGGAATTCCAGATCAAGGTCTTCAGGAAGGGACCGGATGAATTTCGGGCCGTTTCCACTTGAACCGGAGGCCTGTTCTTTCGAGTACTCTGATTTGTAGGTCAGTGAGTACTTTTCAGGATTGACAGCAGTTACATAGGGGGAACCGGAAATTTCGTTGTTGAATTTCTCATCACTGAATGCCCGGATTTCCAGCTTTTGTAATTTTCCGTCGTCGCTCATAAATCAGGTGATTAGCGTTCGTCTTTATTTAGCATTTTCGCCACTTCTTCCAGGCAGGCTTCAATGATCTTTCCTTTGTCGTCCTGATTGCCGGCAGCAGGTGCTTTTCCGTTATCATCGACATTGATCTTAATGTGCATTTCCCGAATTTCAATTGGCATGATCAGGCTGTTTCAGTAGTGAAAAAATTATACGTCAACTCAATGGTTTCCACAACGAGCTTACTTTCTTCGGCATTGAATGATTCCACATCCCACTTCACCGGGAAGGCGTGATTGATCTTCCAGGTGATCAGCGGTTCGTGTTTCTCATTCAACAACTTTACCGTGAGGTTGGTCGGACTGAACGAAAAGTTCTCAATGGCATCCTTGCACCACTTAATCAGGTCCGAATCGAGCAGAATACCCCGTTTCAGGACCAAGTTCGGAAACTTGGTCCTGACGGGTAATTTGTGCTTATAGCGGTTTTCTCCACCTTCGGCGATCTCTTCTGTTTCGATATCTACCGAAAGCCCTGAAACAGACTGAAACTTAGTGTCGTTTTCTGTTGCCAGGTTTTCGAATTCCACTTTAAAGTGAAATCCTACCGGCGGATAATATTCCGGCGATTCGGCCATGATTAATCATTTTGAATAGTGATACCCTCGTGGGCCAATTCAATGGTCTCAATCGCAACTTCACTGGTGTCGGCCTTGAAAGAAGGACCTGAAACCTTGGTAGGGAAGGCACTTTTGATTTTCCATGCGATGATCGATTCACCATCTTCGTTCATCAACTTTACAGTCACATCACGACGCTCGATCTTGTTCAGTTTCACGGTATTCCACCAGTCGTAGAATTCGTTGTCACTTTTGAATAAGCCGCGCTTCAGTGTAAGGTTTCCGAACTTCTGCATGCCTGGCATTTTGATTTTTGTGAATTCCGGGCTTGCACCGTGACGGTACTCAATTACCTCCGTTTCTACATCCAGACCGGATACTTCAGTAAATCCGATTTTTGTCCCACCCCAGTCAACTTGGAAGTAATTAGTTACGGTCAAATTATGTTCTGCACTCATGATAGTTAGTTTTAAATTGATTGATAATTAATTAAGCTTCCTGCATTTTGTGAGAGAATCGGAGGATGATGAATTCTGCAGGTCGAACCACTGCCATTCCGATTTCAATAATCATACGTCCTTCCAGGATGTCCTGTGCGGTCATTGTCTGTCCAAGTCCAACACGAACATAGAATGCCTGTTCTGCTTTGGCACCTGCCAGCGCTCCAGCCTTCCACTGAAGGATCAGGAAGTTTTCAATCATGGCACGTACTTTCACCCATGTGTTGGAGTCGTTACTTTCGAACACGAATTGCTCAGTAGCTTTACTCACAGATTCTTCCACCATGTTGAAGAAGCGACGTACTGGAACATAACGCCATTCGTTGTCATTCCCTGCAAGTGTTCGTGCACCCCAAACCAGTGTGCCTTTTCCGGTAAATGAACGAATTGCGTTGATTGATTTTCCGGTCGTATGAACGTTCAGGTCACCTTGTTCTTCATGCGTAATTTGAACTGTTGGTCTTACTACGTAGGTCAATCCGACATTCGCTGGAGCTTTCCATACACCTCGGGTCGCATCCACACGTGCATAGATTCCGGCCATTGCTGAAGAAGGCGGAAGTGTCAATGGGAGGTTGTTGATCTCAGTTTTGATCTTGTTGTATGTTGCATTGTCGAGCGAAGAGATATCACCGAGCAAACGTCCGTTCAGATCACCGTTATTGGTGTCCACCACGTCAAGATCTGCATTGTTGATCTCAGTGATCAGCGCGTCCAGATTTGTAATTACATTCTGGAATGCATCAGTTGTGATGGTGTCGTACGAAGTAATAGGGGTTGTCGGAGCAGCTGGAGTAACTGTGTAAACCAACAATTCCGCCATCTGCGTGTAAATGTTCGAAGTTGATGTTGTACCCGTTTTTACCGTTTTCTGACGCTTACCATCAGTATCGTCAGCCTTCAGTTTGTCGAGAAGAGCTTCCAGTTTGGTAGTGTTTTCTTCGATTTTATTGGTTGTCCCATCGAAGTCAGCCTTGAAGGTGTCAAGCAAACCTTGCAGTGTTGTAGCGACTCCTACATTGTTATCGGAGACAGAAGCAATTACCGCCTTCGCATCAGCTACTGCAGTGTTATAACTGTCCATTGCGCTTTGCAGGTCTTCCAATGCCAGTTCCAGAAGATCGATGAGTCCTTCACTTGTTGCGAGTGTGTAATCCCCTGTGTTTAACACATCCATGTCATTGTGCATGTAGTTGATCACGTCTACCAAAGAACCAGGGAAAGTACCACTAGGAAGTAATCCTGGGCGATCGCGCAGATCTGTAACAGTTGCATTCAGAAGTGTTCTTGCAGAATTGATACTTGCAAGAGCCGTAGGAACGGCGTTCGGCTCGTTCGTCACATGAGAAATCTCAATGCTGGACTCATCGTACGCAAAGTTCAAAATCGTTTCAAGGAACGGATAATATGCCGCACCGTACTTGGTGTAATCTGTTCCAAGAGTAATTCCGTTTCGAAGCCCGAGGTCAGGAGATACTGTGTCAGTTGATGCACTTTCTACATAGTCTTCATCGGAATAGGTGTCGATAATGGTGAATCGATCCTGCAACTGATTACATTGGGTTAATGCAGCGTTGTAGATTGCCCAGAAATCAGAGTCGGAAGACAATGAAGTAGCATCCGGGAACAACAGAAGTGTTGGTTCATCCTCTTTGCGAATGCTACCCAAACCATCTGTCATGTCGTCGAGCAATGGAGTTGTTCCGGCATTACCAAGAAGCGATGTTCCGGAATAATCACCAATCGAAGTGATATAGCATGGTCCACCTCCATTGGCAAAGTACAACTGCATCGCGTAGTAAAGATTGTAAGGTTGTCTGGTGGTTGGTGGATTTACTCTGATTGAGCGTTCTGTGTCACCATCGGTTACAACGTCTGTGATTTCAACCGTAATAGTGTCTTCTTTTGCCGCTCCACCAAAGAATGTTTCGTACTCAAGAAGAGAGGTAATTCTCTTCGGAGTATTCAGGAGCGAATCACCGTTTGTTTTTTCCGCTTTTTCCGTGTAGCCGATAAAGGCCGGAATCGCTGTTTCTACTTGCGCTACTGAGGGCGGGAACTTGGGGATTTCCTTAATATAGACCCCTGGGGTTTTGTAATTAGCCATATTTTAAAAGGTTAA
>JBNKYR010000177.1:0-8222 GCA_050300995.1 Crocinitomicaceae bacterium
CTGCGGAATCACTGCCCGACCACCACACCGCGAGATCCAGAAAACAGCCCTGGGATCCACAGAATCCATGGATTGGGAACACCGGGAATCCATTTCGGAACTGATTGAAGAACTCAAAACACAGGGTAAAAAGATCTGCTCGGTAGAGCAGGCAGAACATACCACACTTCTTCAGGAAGTCCCGCAATTACCCGAGGCTCACTATGTGCTGGTTTTCGGCAACGAAGTCGACGGTGTGGCTCAGGAAGTTGTGGACGCCTCCGATTACATCATCGAAGTACCGCAATTCGGCACCAAACACAGCCTGAACGTTTCTGTTTGCGCAGGAATTGTTATTTGGGAATTTGCAAAGAAGGCCTTTGGATATTAGAAATTGGATCTTGGCCATCATCTCTTACGAGTCGACTTTTATATTTCGAGGTCATTTTAATAATTCTGGTCAGTTCATCATTTAGTCGAATAAACTCATTCTTTGAGAGGAATCCCACCGCGAAAGAAATATCCAATTGAGTTTCCAGTTCATGGGCTGACCCAATCGCAATTTCAAGAAATCTGGCAAAATCCCTTTTCGAGGTTCTGGAAGCCCCCTCCGCAATGTTAGACGGGATTGAAACAGCAGATCTACGTATTTGATTGGTCAAACCAAACTGTTCCGATGAAGGAAATTCAGATGTGATCGAATAAATGGAAACTGCCAGAGATTTACTTCTTATCCAGAAGTCAAAGTTTCGAAAATTATACATACGGTCAGGTTAGGTCCATTTAAGTTAATTAAATTTTAGATGATAAATCCATCCAACCACCAATTACCAACGTCCAATTTCCTGAATCACGAAATGTAACCTGAATCGCTATCAACTCCGTTAGGATTCTTAAATTTGTTGCGCAAAATCAAACACGATGATTCAGACGGATATTATTATTATCGGAGCAGGTCCAGTGGGACTTTTTACTGTATTTGAAGCGGGATTGTTAAAACTACGATGCCACCTTATTGACTCCCTGGCGCAACCGGGCGGACAGTGTTCCGAAATTTATCCGAAAAAGCCCATCTATGATATTCCCGGGTATCCGGAGATTCTTGCGGGCGACCTGATCGACAACCTGATGAAGCAGGCAGAGCCTTTCAAACCGGGATTCACGCTTGGTGAAGCCGCGGTAAGCATCGACAAAGTGGATGATCTGAACTTCGTGGTTACGACCAATAAAGGAACAAAGCACATGGCGCCGGTGGTTATGATCGCAGGGGGGCTGGGCGTTTTCGAACCAAGAAAACCACCGATCGAAGGCATTGAAAAGTACGAAGACCATGGTGTGGAGTACATCATCAAAGATCCGCAGATCTACCAGGGAAAACGTTGTGTGATCTCCGGTGGTGGCGACTCGGCACTCGATTGGTCGATTTACCTTGCGAAAAACAACATTGCATCCGAAGTTTCACTGGTACACCGCCGAAACTCATTCCGCGGTCATCTGGATTCCGTACAGCAGGTCATGGACCTTGCAGACGAAGGCAAGATCAACCTGATCACCGAAGCAGAAGTTGTTGGAATCGGTGGCGACGGAAAAGTAGAAAACGTGACCATTGAGCATGCTTCCCAGGGAATGATCACCAAAGAAACCGATCACTTCATTCCACTCTTCGGACTGAAACCAAGCCTCGGGCCGATTGCCGATTGGGGACTGGAAATCGAGAAAAGCGCGATCAAAGTTGACACGCTCGACTATTCAACAAACATACCGGGAATCTATGCCATTGGCGACGTTAATCAGTACGAAGGCAAGCTGAAACTGATCCTCTGCGGCTTCCATGAAGGAACGATCGCAGTGCAATCCGCTTTTGCACGCATCCATCCGGAAAAGAAAAACGTACTGAAATACACTACCGTAAATGGGGTGACCGGGTTCTAAACGCTTCTCCCCTTTCCCGCGAATCAATCGCATGATTTCGTACTTTTGAGACATGAATCGTCGTACGATCAATGCCGTTATCCTGCTTGGAGTCATTTCTGTACTCAGCATCCTGATCATTCAGGTGGTATGGATTCGCCGGACCACATCGATCCAGCAGAAGACGATTGCCATTCAGGAACGGGAAGACAGCCTGAATCTCATTCATTTTACGGAGCAGACGCACATCGCTTTGCGGAACGTTCTCGAAGAGATCTCCACGGTAAAAGGTGACAGCTCTGACCTCTACGGCGCCGTGAAGCAATTGGAGACCAACTACTTTGTGGTTGATATCAACGAAGAACTGAATCCCTATCAACTGGAAACCTGGCTCAAGCGTGAGTTTTACAACCAGAACGTCCACGAAACATTCCAATACGGGATCTACGATTGCTTCACCGATTCCATCGTTTTCGGAAATCTGATCAAATATTCCGATGAATCACACTTCGAACCAATCTCCGATACCGTAGTGGGAATTACCTCACCGAATATGACGTGGACGAAGGACGGTCATTATTTCACCGTCTACTTCCCGGATATCGGAGCTCCAATGGAAGATATTGTAGGCAGCACCGGTTATTCATACATCTACCTGACCATCATTGTCGGGTTGGTACTGATCTTCTTCGGATATGCGGTGATCGTTATCCTGAAGCAAAAACGCCTTTCAGAGGTAAAAACGGACTTCATCAATAACATGACCCACGAGTTAAAGACCCCGATTTCCACGATCGGACTTTCCGCAGAAATGATCATTCGCGCTGATGCAAATAAAGACCCCGAGAAGATCCAGAAGTACGCAGGACTCATCTTCAAGGAGAACAAACGGCTTGAAAAGCAGGTGGAGCGGGTACTCAACGTGGCAAAACTGGACAAACACGAAATCACCCTGAAGAAAGAAGACCTTGATATACACGAACTACTGCAGGAAGTCAAGGACAATTTCGAATTCAACCGTACGGAAAAAGGCGGGTCGATCCATTTGCATCAAGAAGCCGCGAACTGCCATCTTTTTGTGGATCCGGTGCACATTTCAAACGTGATCTACAACCTGATCGACAATGCCATCAAATACTGCGCAACAACTCCCGACATTCACATCTACACGCGAAATGAAAAACGCGGAATGGTGCTGGAAGTACAGGACAATGGGATCGGGATCCGACGGGACGAGCTCAAATTCATTTTTGACAAATTCTACCGTGTTCCAACAGGGAATCTCCACGATGTCAAGGGCTTTGGACTGGGATTGTACTACGTCAAACTGATCATTGAATCACACGGAGGAAGTGTATCCGTGAAAAGCACACCGGGAAAGGGAACCACCTTTACCCTCTACCTTCCGTTCAGGACTTAAATTTAGTCAGTTCCGCAACCGGCTGCGGATACAAGCCATCCCGCGAGAGCTTTTTACCTCGCTTATACACCATAACCCGTTCGGAGGCCAATTGCCCGTCAATGCTCACATCAAGCAGGTAGTAATGCTGCGCCTCAAACATCACATTGTAAGTTCCGTGGAGCGCATTGTTTCCGATAGAAATTGTGATATCGTCTGCTGTAATGTTGATATAGATCGCTGAAGAACTCACTTCGATCACATCACCCCCGGTATCCATCTTGTAGGAAGGAATTGTTCCCTTATAGGCCCCGAAGTATTTTTTCTTCAGGGTAACCTCCTTTTGAGCACTCAATCCGAGCGGCAGAATTACAAGAAAGAGAATCAGCAGATTTCGCATACTACGAAGATACGATTTTTCACTACACACCCGAAAATGGCCCAAACACACCATCGTCCGTGGTAGTTTTCAACCAATCCGAACACTTACGAACATTTCATTTCAAATTCCTTCCAAAAAGGCTAAATTCGAAGATTGCAAATCGCACCATTTTAGCATGAAACAGTATCAGGATTTATTACGGCACATTGTGGAGAACGGAACCGTGAAGGAAGACCGTACGGGGACCGGTACCAAATCTATTTTCGGATACCAGATGCGCTTTGACCTGTCGGAAGGATTTCCGCTGGTAACCACCAAGAAGCTGCACCTGCGATCCATCATCATCGAATTGTTGTGGTTTCTGAACGGAGACACCAACATTAAATTTCTCAAGGACAACAACGTCCGAATCTGGGACGAGTGGGCAGATGAAAACGGCAACCTGGGGCCGGTTTACGGACACCAGTGGCGCTCATGGCCTGACGGCAAGGGAGGTTCGATTGATCAGATCTCCAAACTGATCGAAAACATCAAACGCAACCCTGACTCGCGGCGTTTACTGGTTTCTGCGTGGAATGTTGCAGATGTGGACAACATGGCGCTTCCGCCTTGTCATACCATGTTCCAGTTTTACGTGGCCAACGGAAAACTGAGCTGCCAATTGTATCAGCGCAGTGCCGATACCTTCCTTGGGGTTCCATTCAATATTGCTTCATACGCCCTTCTTACCATGATGATCGCACAGGTCTGTGATCTCGAGCCGGGCGAATTCGTTCATACCTTCGGTGACGCACACATCTACAGTAACCACATGGAGCAAGTGCAGTTACAACTTACGAGGGACCCGCGTCCGCTTCCGACAATGAAGTTGAATCCTGCCATCAAAGACATTTTTGGATTTACGTATGAAGATTTTGAACTTACCAATTACGATCCGCATCCGCACATCAAAGGTGAAGTGGCTGTGTAGCCTCACCGCATTTTTCTTTCTGTCCTCTGCCTTCGGTCAGGACCCGCTGTCCTTTCTGTTTGTGGGAGATGTGATGCAGCATGACGGACAAATCGAAGCGGCGCACAACCCCGTTACAGGCGGCTATGATTACGACGACGGATATAAGTTTGTGGAGCCGATCCTGCAGCAATACGACATCCGGATTGCAAACCTTGAAGTGACACTGGCCGGACCTCCTTACAAGGGGTATCCGCAATTCTCGGCACCGGACGAACTCGCTTCCACCCTGGTCAATTCCGGGTTCAATGTCATCATTACGGCCAACAATCACTCCTGCGACCGTGGTTCGAAAGGCGTGGAACGCACCCTCGACGAACTGGACCGGCTTGGCGTGAAACACACCGGAACTTTTCGAAGCCAGGAAGAACGCGACAAAAACTACCCGCTCATCCTCGAAGAAAAAGGCATGAAAGTGGCCGTACTGAATTATACGTACGGAACAAACGGCCTCTCCGTAAATCCACCGTTGATCATCAACTATATTGACAGCGCGGTGATCAAAAAGGACGTGGAGCGGGCCAAAGAACTGAATGCCGATTACATCATTTGCACCATGCACTGGGGAACGGAATATAAATTCCTCCCGAATGGTTATCAGAAACGCTTCGAGTCGTATTGCTACGACCTCGGCGTTGACATGGTAATTGGCGGGCATCCCCATACGGTTCAGCCTATTGAACGAAAAACGGTGCAGGGAGAAGAAAAACTTACCGTCTGGTCGCTTGGCAATTTCGTTTCCAATATGCAAACACGTCCGACACGCGGAGGATTGATGGTTGGTGCGAGCATTGTCAAAAAGGATAAACAGGTAAAACTCAACAGTGCGGAATACTACCTCGTATATGTACTAAAACGCAAGGAAGGAGCTGTTACGCAGTATTACATTCTGCCCGATTTCGATTACAATACGCATCAGGCAGATTTTGTGAACAGTACCGATATGGGACGTATGAATGATTTCCTCTCGGACAGTCGGAAGTTGTTCAGTGAACACAATATTGGCGTGCAGGAGAAACGAATTGCAGATGACTCCCCGATTGCTACACTCTACCAAAAATACCTCAACGGATATTACGCGGTTGAACTGATCAATGCAGACGAGAAGCTTCTCCGAAATCCTGAAATCGGTAACATGTTTCACCTTACCGTGGACAAAACCGGAAAACGTCACCTGTTAACAGGTGTGTGCAGTTCTGTTGAGCAAACATCCGGTTTGTGCAACTATGCCCGCGACCTGATGGTGGCCGAAAAAGTAAAACCCGTTGAAGTGAAGAACGGTCAAATCATTGAAATGCCATGAAAGTAGCCCTGATCGTAGCAATGGATCGCGAACGCGGAATTGGTCGCAATAACGACCTGATGTGGCACCTGCCGGACGATATGCAGTTCTTCAAGGACACCACCAAAGGAGAGATCGTTGTGATGGGACGTCGCAATTATGATTCCATTCCGGAAAGGTTCCGACCACTACCGGGAAGGGAGAATGTTGTACTCACGCGAAACGAAGATTTCGAGGCTCCCGATTGCAAAGTATTCACCAGTCTCCAAAGTTGTTTGGAAGCATACGCCGACGAAAAGGAACGCACTGTGTTCATCATCGGTGGAGGTGAAATTTACCGCCTGGCCCTGGAAGCCGGTGTTGTTCAGGAAATGTACATCACGCACATTGAACATACCTACGATGCCGATACCTTTTTTCCGGAGTTTGACCTGAACGACTGGGTTGTGGAAACCCTCGACCGACATCCTGCGGACGAACAACACGAAGCAGGATTCATTATTCTGAAATACACACACCGATAAACGCCGATCCAGCATGAAAGTCTGCATTGCCGAAAAGCCGAGTGTTGCCAAAGATATCGCCGAAGTACTGGGTGCCAGCCAGCGCAAAGACGGCTATTATGAAGGCAATGGCTATCGGGTAACATGGACCTTCGGGCATTTGTGTACACTGAAGGAACCGCACGACTACAAAGAGCAGTGGAAATACTGGAAGCTGGAAGATCTGCCCATTGTTCCTGAAAATTTCGGAATCAAACTGATCCAGGATCGCGGGGTTGAAAAACAGTTCAATACCATTGCACGACTGGTCGCCGATTGCGATGAAGTCATTAACTGTGGGGATGCCGGCCAGGAAGGAGAACTCATCCAGCGCTGGGTGTTACTGAAAGCCAAATGCAAGGTTCCGGTCAAACGTTTGTGGATCTCCTCCCTCACGGAAGAAGCGATCAAGGAGGGCTTTGACAAAGTATATGACGCTTCCAAATACGACAAGTTGTACGCAGCAGGAAGTGCCCGTGCTATTGGTGACTGGATCCTTGGAATCAACGGAACACGTTTGTTTACCAAGAAATTCGGGCAGGGAAAATCCACGCTTTCCATCGGTCGTGTGCAGACCCCGACCCTGGCCATGATCGTGCAACGACAAAAGGAAATCGATTCTTTCGTAGCACAGGATTACTGGGAACTGAAAACACTCTACAAAACCCAGGAATTCATCTGTCAGATCGACCGTCTGAAAACGGAAGAACGTGCACAAAAAGGACTTGAATACCTTCAGGACAAAGAATTTGAGATCACCCAGTTCGAGCAGAAAGAAGGCAAGGAAGGAAATCCGCGATTGTACGACCTTACCTCCCTGCAGGTAGACGCCAACAAGAAATTTGCACTTTCTGCGGACGATACGCTGAAACTGGTCCAATCGCTTTACGAAAAAAAACTGGTCACCTACCCAAGGGTAGATACGACTTATCTTTCCGAGGATCTGCATCCCAAAATTCCGGGAATCTTGCAAAACATGCGCTATTATTCCCGATTCACGGAAAGTCTGTTGAAAGCGCCTATTCCAAAGCTGAAGACCGTTTTCGACGACAAGAAAGTGACTGATCACCACGCGATCATTCCGACGGGAGTTCTTCCATCCGGAATCTCGCACGATGAACAGCACATTTACGATTTGATCGCACGCCGTTTTATCGCAGCGTTCTACCCACCGTGTACGGTTTCCAATACAACCGTTCTTGGCAAGGTTGGTGAGTTAGAGTTCAAAGCTACCGGAAAACAAATTCTGGAACCAGGCTGGCGTGAAGTCTATGCCGACTTTGATTCGAAAAAGGACACAAAGAAAGACGAGGACGCCATCATGCCCCATTTCGAGGAAGGCGAAAAAGGACCGCACGAGCCCTTCGTACACAAAGGACGTACTTCTCCACCGAAGTATTATACGGAAGCGACCTTGCTGCGCGCGATGGAAACCGCCGGAAAGCAGGTAGAAGACGAAGAGATGCGTGAACTCCTTAAAGACAACGGGATCGGACGACCTTCCACGCGGGCGAATATCATCGAGACCCTGTTCCGACGCAAGTACATCGAAAAGAAAAAGAAGAACATCCTCGCCACTTCTACCGGAATTGCCCTCATCGACACGATCCAGAACGAACTGCTGAAAAGTGCCGAACTGACCGGTCACTGGGAACAGAAGCTACGTCAGATCGAAAAGGGAACGTACGATCCGGAAGTTTTCAAAAAGGAATTATACG
>JBNKYR010000178.1:0-8162 GCA_050300995.1 Crocinitomicaceae bacterium
GTTCTGGATTACTGCAGGATCCGCGTCATCCTGTCGCCCGGAAAGCTCAGCACGCAGTTTCAAACGCGTACGGAGTTCGTCCTCCGGTACTACCAGGGAAAGCATCATGGTAACAGACGTCCCCTTAGCGGCCAGGAACTTGTCCAACGCCTCTGCCTGCGCAGTAGTACGCGGAAATCCATCGTAAATAACTCCTTTGGCATCCGGATGCTTCGACACTTCGGATTCAAGGATCTTGATGGTTACATCATCGGGCACCAGATTTCCCTTGTCGGAATAGCTACGTGCCAGCTTAGCCAGTTCAGACTCAGGATCCAGGGCGCGGAACACATCCCCTGTAGAAATGTGTACCAACCCGTACTCCTGCTTCAATCGCTCCGATTGTGTTCCTTTTCCCGCCCCCGGAGGGCCAAACAAAACAATATTCAACATAGTATGCTTTCTTAGTTATTGTCGTATCTGGTATATCGCGTCCAGATTTCTTCCTTTTTCATCGTAATCAAGTCCGTAGCCCACCACAAATGCATTGGGAATCTCGAACCCGACATAATCCGGCTGGTGTTCTCCGCGGAATGCCTCCGGCTTGTACAGCAACGTACAGATCTTCACAGAATCCGGCGACTGATCTTCCAGCAATGACCAGATCTTGTCGATCGTAATTCCCGTATCAATGATGTCCTCGAGAATGATCACATCCTTGCCCTTCAACTGACTGTTCAGCCCGATCAGCTCGTCCACACGTCCCGTTGTTTCGGTTCCATGGTAAGAACTGACCTTCACAAAACTGATCTCAGCCGGCAAGGTGATCTTTTTCATCAGATCGGATGCAAACATGAACGAACCGTTCAGAACTGCAATAAAGATCACGTCCTTTCCTTCGTAATCGCGATTAATTTGGTCGGCAAGCGCACTCACCTCCTTTGCAATACGATCACGCTCAATAAATACTTCGAATGTCTTATCCAATACCTGAATCACGCCAGCCAATTTGGTAGGCAAAACTACTATAATTTCCCGGGATTGGGTAACATTTCGGCAGGAAAGCCACGCCTGTGGCAAATACCGATTATCTTTGCAGGCATGGAAAAGAACCGGTTCAGCACATCCTATCGTCTGGGCATCCTCGGTGGTGGTCAGCTCGGACGCATGTTCATCCAGGAAGCAATCAATTACAACATCGGGGTGCATATCATGGACAGTGATCCTACGGCACCAAGCTCCGAAATCTGCACAACATTCACCCTGGGGGACATTACCGATCACGCAATGGTAATGGATTTCGGGAAGAACATGGATACCCTGACAGTGGAGATCGAAAATGTCAATGTAGAAGCATTGCACGAACTTGAGCGCATGGGCGTAAGGGTTTATCCGCAACCGCGTGTGCTGGACATTATCAAAGACAAGGGGAAACAAAAGGAATTTTACGTCCGGAACAACATCCCGACGTCTCCGTTCCGCCTCCTTGAACCGGATACTGCACCGGCATCTTTAAAAGACGAGATTCCCTTCGTGACGAAACTTCGTACAGGAGGCTACGACGGTCGCGGCGTGGAAGTCATCAAATCCGAAGAAGACCTTTCAAAGCTCTTTGATGCTCCGGCAATCCTCGAAGAATTTGTTCCCTTCGAAAAAGAACTTTCGGTGATCGTAGCACGCAATGCAACCGGTAATACGGTGGTATACCCGACTGTAGAATGCGAATTCAACGAAGCCAACCTGGTAGCTTACCTTTTCTCTCCGGCAGACATTTCACCGGAAATCGAGATCAAAGCACAGCGAATTGCCGTGGATGTGATCACACGCCTCGACATGATCGGTATCCTGGCCGTAGAAATGTTCCTGACGGCTGACGGCGACATCCTCGTCAACGAAATTGCTCCACGACCGCACAACAGCGGACACCATACCATCGAATGCAACGTAACGTCGCAGTTCGAACAGCACCTTCGCTCCGTGATCAACTGGCCGTTGGGGGCTACAGACATGACACGTGCCGGAGCCATGCTCAACATCCTCGGTTCTCCCGGCTATGCCGGTCCGGCAAGGTACCTTGGAATTGAAGAAGCGATGACACATCCGGGCGTACACATCCATCTTTACGGAAAGGAAAAAACCAAACCGAACCGAAAAATGGGGCACGTGACCATCACCGGGCATCACATCGACGATGTAAAACAACTCGCCGATCGACTGAAAGGCCTGATACAGGTTGTTTCCGACTAGGATGTTTCTTGATTGTTTTTATTAACTTGGGAGATTTGAAACCAAGTTTCTTTTTCGTGAGGCAAACAGGCTATCATCTATTGCTGCTTATACTCTTGTTCGCATGGTCAGGTGTGACCTTCGGGCAATTGCACACCTTCACGAATTTTAATCACCGTTCAGGATTGAACATGGCCGTGATTACCAGCGTCAATCAATCACCTGACGGTTACATCTGGGTGGGAACAGACGGCGCCGAACTGGTGCGCTATGACGGACGCTCCTTTGAGGAGATCAAACTCCCGAACAACGACAACAATCACCATATTCCGCATATTTCCTGTGCAAAGGGTGAAGTACTTTTTGCCTCCCGCTACAAAGGTTTCTATCGTTACCTGTACGAACGTGATTCCCTGGAGATCCTGCCCGTGAGTCATCTTTCCTTCGGAGAAGCGCAGGCTCTGTTCCGAAAAGAATCCTACTATTACCTGGTAGGAACACGGGGAATCTTCAGTACAAACGGAAAGCAATCCCAGACCTTGCTGAAGCTGCAATCGGATCAGGACAATTTCGAATTCACCCAGTTCATTGAAACCGAAAATGCCGTCTTTATCCTTTCGAACCACGGAGACTTCCGCCTGGCGAACGGAAAGATGGAACCCATCCACAGTTGGCTGAACATCGAAAAGAACGCTTTCCAAAACATGCACTTCGGATACTATGACGGTGAAAAGCTGGCCTTTTTCAACGAAACCGGCACCGAATGGCTGGAAGTAGTACTGAACGACAGGGGCGGTTTCTACTCCATCAACCGGATGCAGAAAGAAAACATACTGCATGACGGAGAAAAGATCATCTCCTGTTCGTACAATGCCCATGCAGCAAGGGGCGGAATCCTTACCAACCGTACATACCTGTATGTACTGAAGAACAAAACACTCAACCCGATTGCCCATAATTACAACAGTGATCTGCTGGGGTGTACCGGCATCTTCACCGACCTGCTTGGCGATTACTGGGTCAACTCTTCGTTGAAAGGACTCTACAAGATCTCCGAAGAACCCTTCACGAAAATGGAGCTGCATCCGATCTATGAGATCCCGACAATATCGCTCCCCTACCGCACGCAGAACCGGACTATCCTGATCAGCACATACGAGAATGAAACGTTCGTAGGAAGGGTTTCTGCCTCCGAAACATTTGATCGCTACGAATTCACGGTAAAAGGTGTTCAGGAGACGGAAGGAACAATCTACCTGGCCACCAATACGGGCATCCGTGTGATGAACGAAGAAGCCAGGACATTTGAAATACGCTACTTCGAAAATCAGAACATCACCTTTATCCTCGCCGATGGCCACCACCTTTGGGCAGGTATCGCCGGAAAAGGACTGTATCGGATCAATACGCGAACAGGCAAAACACAACCTTTCCTCAAAGCTGATTTCGAACTTCCCAGGTATTACTATACCGGACAGGTGGGCATGAAAGGGAAGTCCGTATATTTTGGTTCCAACGACGGCATCATCCAATACGAGAGAAGTACCCGGAAACTGCTCAAGGTTCCGGTAAACGAAAAAACCTTCGGTTCCTATTCCGGCGTGTCAGCCAAAGACAAATACGGCACCTGCTGGTTCACCCTGGAACGCGGACTTGTCGGCATCACCTCCGGGGGAGACCTGCGCCTCATTCAGGGCAACGAGTATTTCCAAAGCACGCTCTTCTATACACTGAACTCTGACTCCTACGGAAATCTGATCATCGGAACCAACAAGGGGTTGACCTTCCTGAAAGTTGATGCCTTTGGAAAAGTGATCGACCGCCGCCACTTCAACGACAAATCAGGATTCCTGGGGTATGAAACAAACATGCGTTCGCAGTTCCAGGCCGAGAACAGCATCTTCCTCGGAACGGTTGAAGGTCTCTTCCTGATCAACACCGACATGCTGGAACACCAGGCCACACCAATCGCACCGGTGATCCTCCCCGAAACAGTCGACTCAAAATCCAACGAACATCCCCTGCTTTTCCGCTTCCAGGTCAACAACCCAAAGGCCGGAAGTCTGCGCTACATCTACCGCGTTCTGGGCAATAACGAACAATGGTTCAAACTGGACGAAAACGTGGATGCCGTAGACCTCACAGGATTGCGCAACGGCAATTACGTGCTGGAAGTAAAGGCCTCTTACGACGGCATTCACTACAGCGATGCCGGCAGCTACGCCTTTACGGTGAAACTCCCGCTCTGGAAATCCAACTGGTTCGTTCTCCTGATGATGGGCGTGGTCGTCCTGATCAACGTATTCCTGCTGAATTACTACAAATCCTTCGACAGCGGAAAATTGATGAACACCAAGGACATTGTGGTACACCTCCGCATGGCCCCGACAATGCTGCTCTTCGCCGCAATCACCGCTCCGGCTGCACAGATCCTCGGTCCGCTCTTCGTGGATGAATTGGCCATGAACATCGGGCAGTCACTGGTGATGGGATTTGTGCTTTTGTCACTTTACTTCCTTTCACTGGCGGCCAAATCAAGCAAAAAGCAATACCTGTACGACGTCTACCTGAAAACGGCACTCTTCATCGTAATGGCCAACTACCTGTGGGAAGTCTATGCCTCCGCACTCCACCCCTTCAACATCATCGGGGTGATCCTGATCTCCATGCTGGCACCTTACATCCTCAGCAAGATCAAAACCACAGTGATCTTTGCCCTGGTACTGCTTTCGATTGCTGTTTGTTATGTGAGTGTGCTGAACACCACCGTGTACCCGAAAGCCTATTTCCTCATTGCTATCCTGATGATGGCCTGCCTGATGATCTTCGCAAGTTATCTCCGCTATGACTCTCTCGAAAAACTCATCTTCATCTCCTCCATCATCAACAAGGGAAATGTGCCGGCCATCGCGTTCAACAAAGACGGTAAAGTAACCTATGCCAGCGAGAACATCGCCAATTTCGCCAACGTCACACACGACGAGATCATCGGGAATAACATCAGCATCCTCAACAACTTCATCCCTTACGGTGAATCCTACAAGGAAAAAGACATCACCCGCGAGTTCCGCGATGGCGAAACCTACCTCGTGCCAATGGAAAATGCCGAAGGTACAGTGCGCTGGATCGAATGGTCCTACAAAGACTACTCGAAGAACATTCGCGTAATTCTCGGACAGGATGTTTCCGAGAAAATGGAACTGGAAAACACATACGAGTTGCTCGTACAGAATGCCGAGGATTTCATCTATCGCTGCGATATTGACGGTCGCTTCATCTTCCTGAACGACATCTGCTACAGCAAGCTTGGTTACACAAAGAACGACCTCATCGGAAGCCTCTCGGTAATGATCGTACCGGAAGAATACCGCGATGAAGTCCGCGAATACTACAAAGACCATTTCAGCAACAAACTGACCAGCTCCTACAAAGAATTCCCGATCATGCGGAAAAGTGGCGATATCATCTGGATCGGACAATACGTCACCACCTTGTACTCTGCCGGTTCTGACGGACACGTGATCGGTTATATCGCCCTGGCACGCGACATCACTGAGATCCGCGAACAACAACGACTCATCGAAGACCAGCGTGACGAGATCACATCCAGCATCAACTACGCCCGCCGGATTCAGTACAACCTGCTGCCACACGAGAAGCAGTTCCAGGCCGCATTCGATGAACACTTCATCATTTCCAAACCGAAAGACATCGTATCGGGTGACTTCTACTGGATGCAGCGCGTACGCGACACGACTGTACTGGTGGTAGCCGATTGTACGGGGCATGGGGTTCCCGGATCGTTCATGACCCTGCTAGGATTCAACCTCCTCAACAGTATTGTACTCGAAAACGGCATCGTCAACCCATCCAATATCCTGAACGAACTCGATAAAAAACTAAAAGAATACCTGCCGCGTGGAAAAGGAAAGAATGCCGTGAACGACGGAATGGAAGTAACGGTATGCGTCTTCGACAAAAATACCGAACAGCTTTCCTATGCCTGTGCAGGTTCACGTTTCCTCGTCTTTGAAAAAGATCAGTTCACCATGTTCAAGGGAGACAACAAACACATCGGTGACACGGAAGCCAGCTTCGAAACGTACAATACCCACTACGCCACATTCTCCTCGGATTATACGCTCTTCCTCTTTACGGACGGCTTCCAGGATCAGTTCGGTGGGCCCAAAGACAAAAAATATTCGTTCCGGCGACTGCTTGAGCTCTTCGAAGCAAACGTTTACCTGCCATTGCCGGAACAACGCCGCATGATCGAAGACAATTTCGACCGCTGGGTAGGAAAAAATCATCAAACGGACGACGTAACCATCGTGGCCGTTAAACGCAATATTGAACAACCATGAGAATCTGCAGACGAGAAACCTTCAATGCCGCACATCGCCTTTTCAAATCGGAATGGGATGACGCCACCAACCTGGAGGTTTTCGGGAAATGCAGTCACCCGAATTACCACGGACACAACTACGTACTGGAAGTCTGGGTGGAAGGTCCCGTAGATCCGGAAACCGGCTTCGTCATGGACCTCAAAGACCTCAAAGAGATCATTCTGGAAGAAGTGGTTGAGCGTTTGACCACCGCAACCTGAACCTGGATTGCCCGGAATTTGCCGGACTCATCCCAACGGCCGAAAACATTGCGATCGTATGCTGGAACCTCCTGCGTAAACGGATCGATCCCTCGCTCAAGATTGAGGTCTTCCTCTCCGAAACCGAAAAAAACAAAGTATCCTATGCCGGCTACTAATCTCGTAAAATGGCTTTTCATGCTCCTGCTACCAGGAGTGCTGCTGACCTGTCAGAAGACAGATGAGACGCCATCGTACGCAACCGAAAACGTCATTGTGATCGTAGTAGACGGCCCGCGCTACACGGAGACCTGGGGAGTACAGGGACAGCCCAATATTCCTTTTCAGGCCTCACTGAAGGCACAGGGCGTTTTCTGTCATAGCTTTTACAACAACGGACTGACGCAAACAACGCCCGGACACACAGCCATCTCCACCGGCGTGTACCAGAACATCAACAACAACGGCGCAGAAACCCCATTCATGCCGTCCATGTTCCAGCGTTGGAGAAAAGCCACCGGCGAACCCAAAGAAGCCGCCTGGATCATTGCCTCCAAAGACAAACTCTCCGTACTTGCCAACTGTACCAAAACCGAGTGGCAGGGGACCTACGTTCCTTCACAATCCTGCGGAGTAAACGGCGGTGGTGTGGGAAGCGGATACCGGCACGACAGCCTGACGCTCAATGCCACAAAATCCATTCTCAATTACCACCACCCCAAATTGGTATTGATCAACTTCCGGGAACCGGATTATTCCGCTCATACGGGCGACTGGAACACCTATATCGCCGGGATCAGCATGACCGACCAGTACATTTCGGAAGTCTGGGACTACCTGCAAAATGATCCCTTCTACAAAGGCAAAACCACCCTCTTCATCACCAACGACCACGGCCGCCACCTCGATGGTGTCCAGAACGGATTCGTAAGCCACGGCGATAATTGCGACGGCTGTCGACACATCAGCCTCCTGGCCGTAGGCCCCGATTTCCGGGCCGGCACAGACATCTTCACGGAGCACGACCTGCGCGATATTTCAGCTACCATCGCCGAATTGCTGCATTTCCCGATGGCCGAAGGAGAAGGAAAAATAATGACGGAATTGTTCAAATGATCCGCAACGAAATAACCGCTTTCCTTTTCGTGGCCGACCTGTTGCTCACCACTTCCTCCTGCAACAGCCAGCAGGAAATAACAACCCAGGAACCACCCGCAGAAGCAGAAAGCAATCCTCCGCTTTCCCGTGTGGAACAGTACTGGTTGGAAAAGCACCAGGACAGCATCCCCGGGCGATCCGTCGGAAGCGTTAGCAACGGCAAGCTCGAAAATGGAACCATCGTCCCCTTCTCAGGTCCCAACTTTTTCTATTT
>JBNKYR010000179.1:0-8147 GCA_050300995.1 Crocinitomicaceae bacterium
CTTTCTGCAAAAGAACTTCAAGGAAGTAACCATGAAAGAGATCGTGGACCAGACGGGGCTTTCCAAAGGCGCCTTTTACCACTACTTTGAAAGTAAAGAGAAGCTCTTTGAAGAGGTGGTTAATCAGTTCTTCATCTCACTGGCTAGCGGCAGCCAACATGAAAAGGAACCCTCCAGTCTACTGGAATTTTACCAATCAGCTATCCGGCAGTTCAATCGTATGAACGGAGGTGATGTTTTCGGATTCGACAAACCGGAAGATCTCTTCGACCTGAATTTCTTTTCGCTGATGTTTGATGCGCTAAAATTACTACCCGGTTTCCAGGAAAAAATGCAGCACTACCATATTCAGGAGATGAATCAATGGACGAATGTGATCAAAAGTGCACGTGAATCAGGCGAGATCAATACTCCGCTAAGTGACAAACAGGTCGCCTGCCTGTTCATCTATGCCGGAGATGGAGTTGCACTTAATCGGACCTTGCACAACAGTGCCGGATCACTTCAGGCTGATATAGAGGAACTTTGGGACGGACTTTACAACATGATCAAAGCATAAAAAAATTTTATCCTGTCACAGACCAAACGGTCGGTTTATTTAAAGTAAGATGGAAGAAATCATACGTACACACGCCCTCACAAAACGCTATGGTGACACAAAAGCAGTCAGTGATCTTTCCCTTTCCGTGAGAAAGGGAGAAATCTATGGTTTCATTGGTTTGAACGGAGCCGGAAAAACCACCACCATCCGAATGCTGCTGGGCATGATCAGTCCCAGTTCAGGAACTTTACATATTGCCGGGAGCACGGTCAGTGCCGACCAGACAAAACTCTGGCAAAAAATTGGCTATATGGTAGAGGCACCGGCACACTACCCCAATTTAACGGTCAGCGAAAATCTCGAACTCACCAGACGTTTGCGCCTGCTTCCGGATCGTCAAAGCGTGGACAGGATCATTGTAAAACTTGGATTGACCCGCTACACTAACGTCAAAGCAAAGAATCTTTCGCAGGGAAATCAGCAACGTTTGGGACTTGCAAAAGCGTTAATTCACGACCCCGAGATCCTGATACTCGACGAGCCAACCAATGCCCTGGATCCGGCTGGTATTGTTGAAATCCGGAATTTGCTGACCGACCTGTCCCGGCAAAACGGAGTCACCGTCTTCGTTTCGAGTCACATTCTTGGAGAAGTTGCACGATTCTCATCGCGCATTGGTATTATACATGACGGATGCCTAATCACGGAAATGGATACTCCGGAACTAAACCGGCGATGCAGAAAAAAACTGACCATTGGTGTTCAGGATCCGCAGGAAGCGCTAAAAATCCTGGATGAAACCGGGATCAGCGCAGGCATTGACACGCACAACCTGGTCCAAAGCACTGACGATCGGGCCATTGAACACCCGGAGAGGATCACTGAACTACTGGTGAAACACCATCTTTCTCCTTTCCACATTGCTACCGAACAAGAAGACCTGGAAGCTTTCTTTTTACGAACAATCAGTAATACCAACAACCATGAATCCGTACCTGTCAACACTGTGGGTTGAAACCCTCAAGATTCGTAAATCCGTTATATTCAGGATGACGATCTTCTTTTTCATGCTGATCGCCTGCATGATGACCCTGGTGGTCTTTGTCCAAATGTACCCCGAAACTTCAGACAAACTGGGAATGATCGGCAATAAAGCGTCCATGATGTCCATGGGCCCACCCAGTTGGGAGAACTATTTCAAGCTCATTATTCAGGGAATTGCCGGAGTCGGACTGGTGGGGGTAGGGTTTGTTTCCAGCTGGGTTTTTGGCCGGGAATTCACAGAACGCACTGCTAAAGATCTGCTCGCATTACCGGTTTCCCGGACATCCATCGTCCTTGCCAAATTTGTTGTGGTGTTGGGCTGGAGCCTGCTGCTATGCATCGTCTACTTTGCCACCGCATTGTTACTCGGATCACTTCTGGGACTTCCCGGGTGGACAGATGAAGTAGTAAGCACATACATCACCCGCTACTTCGTTACCTCTTTCCTCCTTCTGCTGCTCTTCACGCCAATCACCTTTCTGGCGAGTCTCAGCCGGGGGTACATGCTTCCCCTGGGAATTGTTATCCTGACATTGATCATGGCCAATTTCTCGGGGATGGTCGGACTTGGTCCCTATTTCCCATGGTCGATTCCTGGCTTGTACGGAGTAGGGATAGATACGCCCGGAATGGAACCAAATACAATCAGCTATGTGATCCTGGTCTCGACCTTCGTCCTTGGCATGTTCGCCACGCTGCGCTGGTGGAACAAAGCCGACCAACGCTGATACCCGAAACCGAAAGGATGTACCATTCACCGAACTATAGCTACCACTCACCGAAAAATGCTTCGGAACCAGTAACTCCCATTCTATTTTTATTCCCGTAGAAGGCAAATGTAGTTTCACTCAAGTACCTAAACGAACGTTATGCAAACAACAACACTCCTCAGTACAGATCTTATAGAAGTCTTCAAAACCAATGTTCCGAACACCGGGATCGCCCATCGGCTAACCAACATTCTTCACCTCCTGTGGCCAAACCTCCAGATCAATTGGGACCTGGAAGACCGCGACCGGATTTTACGCATCCAGGGAGAATCGTTTGATGCCCGAAAAGTTTGCCGACAACTGGAAACGCAGGGATACTTCTGCGAGGTTCTTGAGGACTAGATTTTAATTTCCAGAGGGAAGCCCGGTTGATGGAAAATTATCGCAGCACATTCACGTGTCCGGTAAACATCTTCCGTTCATCATTCTTATTCACTTTGAATTCCAACCTCCAAATATACGTTCCGTCCTGCACGTGATACTGACCGGCGTATGTTCCGTCCCAACCCACTGCGGTATCATTGGATTCAAAGACAACCTCTCCCCAACGATTAAAAATCAGAAGTTTGTAATCATTAGGGTCATACCCTGAACTGAAAACCGGCAGGAACACCTGGTTGAACTCATCGGCATCCGGTGTAAAAGTATTCGGCACATAAAAGATCAATTCTTCTTCCAGGGTTACATACAAATAAGCAGTATCAGGACAACCAAATTCGTTATAGGCGATGAGCGTTGTGATGTAGAACCCTGATGTTTGATCAGAGAAAAAGAAGTCCGGATTCACCTCGTTGCTTGTAGTGCTGTCCGGAAATATCCACAGGTAATCCACAGCATTGACTGAAGTGTTAATGAAATGAACTTCGGGATCAAGTGTTGAAATGTTCGTTTCTGAGCTTGTAAATCCGGCAAGTGGAGGTTCGGCTACCGTGATAAGACTTCCATAGGTCATCGAATTGGTACAACCGTAGTCATTCGCAACTGTCAGTACAATGTCAAAGATTCCAGGGGTATTGTACGTGTAAAAAACACTGCTACCGGTCATTGTAACGCCATTCCCCAACTCCCAGACACTTGTTCCCTGAGCACCAGCCGTATTCGTCAGTTGAACGGTCAATGGCGCACAACCGGTAGGGACATCAACGACAAGATTCAATTCCGGGATCGGCCCGACCGTCACCGTAATCTGAGCTGTATCAGTACAACCGTAACCATCAGTTCCAACCACCTGATATGTTGTTGTACCTGATGGCACAAAAGACTGACCGTTCAGCACTCCGTTTGACCAGAGGTAACTCTGGGCACCCGAAGCCGTTAATGTTACCTGCTCTCCTTCACAAATGGTAATGTTCGTTCCTGCATCGACCACAGGAGGACCGACGACATTCACATTTGTTACGATGATCGAATCACAGCCCTGTGTTGTAAGAAAGTTCGATGTATGCACTTCGGAAACCACAATGTCCGTAGACACTGTCCCATCAGGATACGTATAGTCCTCACCGGAACAGATCTGGACATCCTCTGAAAGATTGTAAACCGGATTAACTGAAATAACAGTTGTTATTACCGAATCACAGCCATTCGCAGAGGTCAATACCGATACGTGTGTTACTGGTGAAGAAACCTCTTCTGTTGTCCCATCCGGGTAAGTCACCCAGCTCCCTTCACAGGTATTCACGATTTCACTGCCATTGTACAGTGGAGCCATTTGCACATTAGTTACTATCGTCGAATCGCAGCCATTTACGGAAAGTAGATTTGAAGTATGAGACGTTGCCGCAATGATTACTTCCGAAATTCCATCAGGATAAGTCACTGTACTACCCTCGCAGACGGTAATATCCTCCGTGACATTGTAAACGGGATTCATAATCACATTCGTGGTAATGATCGAATCACAACCAACCGCGGTTATCAGGTTGCTGGTATGGCTCGTGTTTGCCGTAATCACTTCTGAGACTCCGTCCGGATAGGTCACCGAACTGTTTTCGCAAGCGGTAATGTTCTCCGTGATATTGTACACAGACTGCACTGTCACGTTCGTTACCACCACCGAATCGCAGCCGGTGGATGCAATAAGATTACTCGTATGAGCGGTGTTCCCTGTGACTATTTCAGTTGTACCATCCGGATAGGTCACCGAACTATTTTCACAAACTGCAATGTCCTCCGTGAGGCTATACACTGGATTCATAGTAACATTGGTAGTGATGATCGAATCACAACCCATCGCAGAGGTCAGGTTACTCGTATAGGAAGTACTTGCTGTAATTGTAGCTACAGTTCCGTCCGGATAGGTGACCGAGCCATTTTCACAGGCAGTAACATTCTCCGTAAGATTGTATACGGGATTCATCACCACATTGGTGACAACAATAGAATCACAACCCGCAACGGTTGTCAGGTTGCTGGTGTGTGAAGTATTTACAGTAATGGTTTCACTTGCTCCATCAGGATAAGTTACCGTGCTACCCTCACAGACGGAAATAACCTCCGTGACATTGTAAATGGGATTCACTGATACATTAACCGTCACCAGGCTGTCGCATCCCGTTGTCGTCGTAAAAGAAGAGGTATGTGACTCACCCGTCGTAATGTTCACCGATACCGTACCATCAGGGTACGTATATGAATCTCCTGAACAAACCGAAACATTCTGGCTGATTGCGATTGTTGAAGTGATTGTGATGTTGGTGGTGATGATCGAATCACAACCCGCAACGGTTACCAGGGAGGAAACATGAGACTCATTTGCTGCAATGTTGACTGAACTTACACCGTCCGGATATGTAAAATTGCTTCCGCTACAAAGAGAGATACTCTCAACGGTGTTATAGGAAGGATTCAGCGCTACATTCGTGACAACGATAGAATCACAGCCCGAAACAGATGTCAGATTACTCGTGTGCGAAGTGCTTGCTGTAATCGTTTCGCTGGTCCCATCGGGATAGGTCACCAAAGTGTTTGCACAGACCGAAATATTCTCCGTGATATTGTACAAAGGATTCACAGTCACATTGGTCACAATGATCGAATCGCAACCGGAAAGAGTTGTCAGGTTACTGGTGTGCGAGGCGTTAGTCGTAACGGTTTCACTGGTTCCATCCGGGTAAACAACCGTACTATTTTCGCAAGCATTGATATTCTCCGTCAGGTTGTACAGAGGATTCATGGTGACGGTCGTTACAATAATAGAGTCACAGCCGGAAAGAGTTGTCAGGTTACTGGTGTGCGAGGTGCCTGAAGTAATTGTTTCATTGGTCCCATCGGGATAGGTCACCAATGTGTTTTCACAAACGGTGATACTCTCTGTCAATGTGTATGTCGGATTGACCGAAACTATCCCGCTTGCCGTTGAAATACAACCTCCAAGGTCGTAGGAGACCGTATAAGTTGTCGTAGCGGAAGGAGAAACAGTAATACTTGCGGTCGTCTGTCCACCCGGAGACCATGAGAAAGTTCCTCCGGATAAAGAAGGTATGGCTGTAAGCGTAGCACTTTGTCCATTGCAAATGGTCTCCGAATTCACAGATACGCTGGTTCCTCCTGAAGAGGTGATAGTCACCGTCGCCGTATCCGGACAACCAATGGACGATGTCACCACCACATAATATGTTCCTCCGCAAAGTCCTGTTGCCGTAGCGCTTGTCTGACCAATAGGAGCAAATGCAGCGTCCAGCCATTCGTATGTATATCCGGCAATGGATCCCGAACCGAAAGCCGATGCCTGACCTGTACAGGAACAGCCTGCATTGGCATCGACGACAGCGTTTGCCACAATCGGTGTAATCGGACTGCAATTGTTGTTGTATTGCGCAATGAAGGCTGCATTGGCTGCATTATTAGGAGCTCCGGGAGTTTGATCTTCCTGCCCGCATGCAGGCACATCAGCACAACCGATGGTCCAGTTGGTTCCGTTTGATGGATTCCCATCATTAAAATAATAAACCGTATTCGTTGAGGAGGTTCCGGATGTTGCCCCTGAAGAAAAATAGACCATTGCATTCTGGTTGGCGGATGTCCAGCAAACAGAAAAAACCTCGCAACCAGAGAGATCCACAATTCGTGCGCAATCACCGGAATTTGCCAGCAGAGTGTTTGACCAGTTTCCTCCGGGCGTCCAGCCGGTGGCGGGATATGAACAAGCCACATCTCCCGGTGTGGTCGTATTACTCTCAAATAACTGCGGATCATTGATCGGAGCAATGATCGTACAGTTTCCATCCGTTAATGACACGTCATCTGCTGGTAGTTGTGGATTTACGTCCGCACCATTATAAATGACAATAATGGTTCCCATCGGGACACAGGACCACAGCGGATCGTATGAAAAGCGAACACAGCCGGGAGCAATTCCCACGGAGCCATGGTAACCGCTATTGTCATCAAAGATCCATCCCCTGATATCAATACATGGAGGTGTCGTACTTGTGCATGAATAAACCACGGTGGTATCAACAACAATAAATTCGACATACTCCATATTGCCTGAGACACCTTGTGAGACCTCATTCATGATGAGGGTCTGCGAATAGCAAATAGTGGAAATTGTTACAAGGGCCAAGGCAACAAATGCACTTCTTAATAATTGCACTTCGTTCCTTTTTGGTTTCGCAACAAATCGCGGTTTCAGGTTGGGAACCTTCTAGGAGATCACAATTTGTTTGTCGCAAAGCTCGTGAACATTGATCGAGTGTCAATTAAGCCGGATTTAAGAAAATATTAAACTTCTTGAACACGTTAAAAGTGGATTCGGAAAGAACAACTTCTCCACTGGTCACTTTGTCTTTGTACGACTCAAGGCTTGTTGATTATCTTCAATCATATTATTGTTAGATTTGATCAAGTTTGATCACAATGTCAGAAATCAACGCCTATATCGAACAATTTCCGGAAAGCACCCGGATCTTGCTGAAACAGGTTCGTGCTACCATTCGATCAGTTGTCCCCGACGCCGAAGAAGCAATGCGTTATGCCATGCCGACTTTTCGTGTAAACAAGAAGAACCTGGTTCATTTTGCAGGCTACAAAGAACACATCGGATTCTACCCTACTCCGTCCGGAATTCAGGCATTCGAAGATGAGTTCAAAAGTAAAGGATATCAGTGGTCGAAGGGTGCCGTACAATTCCCGATCGATCAACCTATGCCACTGGATCTCATTCGGCGCATTACCGAATTCAGGCTGGAAGAAGTGCGCTGAATTCAGTGGAAAATCCTGATTAAAATCATATCCGCAGATAATTTCGGTCATAATCAACCGATGATCAGTGTCTTAACTTTGATGTACGATTGTTTTATTATTCAACCACCTCAAATAAAGACAGTTTATGAGCGATTATCGAATGCGGCCAAAAGGTGATTATCTTCACAAAGCTTCTCTGGAAGAACTGTATGCACTCACCGAACAATGGGAAAAGGATCTGGATTTTTTCCATGATGAACTGACTTTTATGCGCGATGTGATTTCCAGGTATTTTATCTGGATCACCAAAGAAGATTACCTGGAGGAGGTGCAGGGCATCGTTCAGCGCATTCAGAACCTGGAAACCCAACGCGAACGGCTTCACAATCAAATGACAGATCACCTGGAAGATGTGCATCTGCTACTTGAGAATCCTTTCAGTCATGACGAAATGCAATTCCGAAATGAGCATCAGGCATTGGAAGACGCTATTGCCCTGTTTGTGAAAGATGCGCGTGCATTGAAACAGGCGGTATTCCATGTTACCCGGGATGCATGGAACGATGAAAAGCTCCATCACCTGCTGGCCTCTTAGAAGATCAGCC
>JBNKYR010000180.1:0-8119 GCA_050300995.1 Crocinitomicaceae bacterium
CCAGTGTAAACATTGTGATCGGCGAAGGCGGAAACCGGCCGAAGAAACTCCAACGTCTGGGAACGTATGCTTTTGTGAAGGCCGTGAACCGGCAGGGAGCGTACCTCTCTACAAACCGTAAGGGTGTGGCTTTGTGTTTTCCTTCCGACCGTGGCGGATCAAACCTGCGGGAATTCTGGCACGAACTCCGTTTTGCCACCTCCATTCCACTGAAGAAAGTCAGGCAAACACTCAGAAGAGAAGGCTACATCAAAAAGCACCGCTATCCGCATCGTCACCTTTACTTTTGGTTCCTGGGAGTTGAGCAGGGTGGAGGTCAGGCCGTCTTCGAACTCAAGGAGCACCTTTTCGAACTGTCGCAGCAAGAAGGCATCCCCATCCTTCTCGAGACTTCCGTGCCCCGCAACCGGAAAGTGTACGAACGTTACGGCTTTTATGTATACCATACCTGGGAAGACTCCGGCGACGGAAAAACCCTCTGGTTCATGATGCGCGATCCCCCTCTAACCCCTCTAACTCCTAACCCCTAATTCCTAACCTCTAAACTCCTAACTACTCCTCCCGATTCCCTATCTTCGCAACATGAACATCTCAACACTGCATACCGAAGAAAAAGCCCTGTCCGTGGTTCCCCTGAAGAAAAACGGGGAAGGAACACTCCTGTCGATCCATCTGGAGCCGCAAGGCGAACTCCCGAAGCACATCACTGCTGTTCCCGCCGTGCTCATTTGTATTTCCGGCCACACCCTGTATGGAACGGCAAAAGGAGAGGAAGTGACCCTGCATGCCGGCGATCTTGTGCACATTGAGCCAAACCTCGAACACTGGTTGAAGGGCATCGAACGCTCCGAACTGATCCTGATGAAATAAATTCAAGGCCTACTATCCAACATCCAATTTCCAACCTCCAACTTCTAACTCCCAACTTCCAACATCTAACAAGCGTAGCGCTCTAACTCCTAATCCCTAACTCCTAATCACCACCCCATGAGACAACTCCTCTTCACACTCACATTCACCGCACTGTTCTCTCTCACCGGAGTTGCCCAGGGAACGGCAGGGGATAAACTATCGGAGGCTCTGGCCCACAAAGATTCCATCAGCGAGTTGGATCTGAGCGAGATGGGACTCGAAGGAAGTGCGCCGGGAGAACTGTGTGAACTTCAGGCCCTGACATGGCTGGAATTACGTTCCAATTCCCTGGATGCCCTGCCGGAGTGCTTTTCGGAGATGAGCAAACTTGCCATCCTCGACCTCTCGGAGAATCGGATCCGTGAGCTTCCGGAATCATTGGGACAACTGAAAAAACTATCGTTGCTGAATGCTTCTGACAATCAACTGACCCGACTTCCGGAAGAAGTGATCAATTGGGAAGAAATGACCCAGTTACAACTGGCAGGGAATCGCTTTGAAGTGTTTCCGTCGGAAGTGCTCCACATGAAAGAACTGATTATCCTCGACCTGGATTACAACCAGATCCGGGAACTTCCGGCATCCATTCATCAACTGTCCGGACTTGTTTTCCTGCACTTGCAGAACAATGCCCTTACCACCCTTCCCGAAAGCCTTCGCTACATGTCATCCCTTGAACACCTTGATCTCCGAGGCAATCCAATTCCCCGTGAACAGGTCAATGAACTCCGCGCCGCCCTGCCCAATTGCAAAATTATGTTCTGATCGCCCCAGTGGGCATCTCCGTCTTTTGTATATTTCCTAACTCCTAACTCCTAACTCCTAACTCCTAACTCCTAACTCCTAACTCCTAACTCCTAACTCCTAACTCCTGAATTCTCCCCTCTTTTTCCTACCTTGTACCTGCTAAAACTTATGCAATGAAAACTACCGCTCTGCTAACCATCGCTTTTGCAGGCTTTCTGTGTACCGTAGTGAATGCTCAGAACACCAAAAATTCCAATACATCGTATCCCAATGACGAACAACCGTATTATTACAGGGACGGTGTCAAATACAACCAGAATACCAATACACCACTGGTTTTTACGGGAATCCATGATCCGGTAAACGGAACAACGCCGGTCGAAAAAGCAATGGATTGGGTCCGTCAGAACCAGGAAGTACTCGGAGTGAAGGACCTGAATGATCTTACACCATATTTCGAGCGGATCGGTCCATCAGGTTCCACAATACGTTTGCGACAAATGTACCAGGGAGTGCCGGTTTATCAGGGTGAAATCGTGGTGCATATTTCAAAAAAGTCGGAAGTGACGTATGTCACGAATACCTTCGATCCTTTGATTGAAGGCCTCAATGTTGTTCCTTCCCTGACCGAAGAAGCAGCCCTGGAAATTGCGAAGACGCACATTGCTGCAAAAGGCCATATCAATTTTACTTCCAACGATCTTTTCGTGTACAACCGCGAAGGAAATCACCTGGTACACAAAGTAGTCATCGAAGGTGAAGCGCCGTTGGGAAGCTGGGAAGTAATCGTGGATGCGCACAATGGAGAAGTGCTACGTGCCGCAGATCGCGCATGCAATCACAAAGGTCATGAAAAAGGTCACCCGGAAGAGGGCGAACCACCATTGGTCGGGCCGATGCCAATGCCAGTGCCGGTGAACGGAACTGGAAATGTATTTATTCCGGATCCGTTGTCGGTAGCGATGGTGTCGTACGGAACACCGTATGCAGACAACAGCGATGCGACCAATGCTTCGTTGGATGCGACTATGAGTAACGTGGTTCTGCAGGACATCAACTTTACGGGGAGCCAGTATCAACTGGTTGGACCTTACGCAGAGGTCGTGGATTTTGAAAGCCCGTACAGAGGATTGTTTGCCCAGGCAACGTCCGACTTCAGTTTCAACCGTTTTGACAATGCTTTTGAAGCGGTGAACTGCTATTACAACATTGATCTGAGCATGCGTTACATCAATGAAACATTGGGGATTTCCCTGGCGCCATTCCAGTACAGCGGGGGAGTGCAGTACGATCCAAGTGGACTGAACGGTGCGGACAACTCGCATTACCTGGGAGGATCAGGGCGTGTAGCCTTCGGAGAAGGAGGTGTGGACGACGCAGAAGATGCGGATGTGGTACAACACGAGTTGGGACATGGCCTCCACGATTGGCTTACCGGAGGCAACCTTTCACAGGTAAATGGTTTGAGTGAAGGATGTGGCGACTACTGGGCGACGTCTTATTCGCGCAGCCTGAATCAATGGACTCCTGCCGATGCAGAATACAACTGGATGTTCAACTGGGACGGACACAATCCTTTCTGGAATGGACGAATTACGAATTATACGGCCAGCTATCCGGGCGGATTGACAGGAGCGATCCACACCGACGGACAGATCTGGTGCTCGGCACTGATGCGGATTTATGATATCATTGGAAGAACCAAAGTAGATATGGCTTTCCTGGAGGGGTTGGCCATGACAGGTAGCAGCACAAGCCAGCAGGATGCAGCGATTGCCGTACGTCAGGCAGCCATTGATCTGGGGTACAGCTGTGCAGATGTGGATGTTTTCACGCAGGAGTTCACCTACACGGGTTACGTGCTTCCGGCGCTGACACCTCCAAGCAGCACTCTGAATCAAACCCTTTGCTACGGAGAAAGTGTTGTCGTGAATGGTACTACCTACGACGTGAACAATCCTACGGGAACAGAAGTGATCCCCGGCGCTACAGCAGCATGCGACAGTACAGTGACCATCAACCTGTCTTTCTATTCGCAATCGGCCGGAGCCGTCAATACGACGATCTGTAACAACGAAAGCATCATGGTGAACGGTACGGTATACGATGCCAACAACCCGAGTGGAACCGAAGTTTTTGCAGGGGCAGGCTCGAACGGTTGCGACAGTACGGTAACCGTCAACCTGAATGTATTGCCGGCATCTACGGGAACAGTGAACACGACACTCTGCGATGGCGGAAGCATTGTAGTAAATGGTACGACATACGACGCAAACAACCTGTCGGGAACTGAAGTCTTTGTGAACGGTGCAGCCAACGGTTGTGACAGCACAGTGACGGTGAGTCTGAACGTATTGCCTCCGCTGACCGGTACGGTAAATGGAACTTTGTGCAGTGGTTCGGCAATGACGATCAACGGAACGGTTTACGACGAGAACAACCCGAGTGGTGTGGAAGTCTTTACCAATGTTGGTGTGGCTGGTTGCGACAGTACAGTGACCATTAACCTGTCGTTTGCAACAACCGTGACCTATGCGATCAACGATCCGATTTGTGCAGGTGAAAGCATAGTAGTAAACGGAACGGTTTACGATGCGAATAACCCAACCGGAACAGAAGTCTTTACCAACATCGGACCTTTCGGATGTGATAGTACGGTAAACATTAACCTTACACCAATCCCGGTTTTGACGGGTACCGAGAACAGTACGATCTGCGCCGGTGAGAGTATCGTAGTGAATGGAACCACATACGATGCGAACAACCCTACCGGAACGGAGGTCTTCACGAATGTTGGTCCGGCTGGCTGCGACAGTACGGTAACGGTTAACCTCAATGTGTTACCGGCTCCGGTGGGCAGCGTAAATACAACAATTTGTACCGGCGAGAGTATTGTGGTGAACGGAACCACGTACGATGCAAACAACCCTACCGGAACGGAAGTGTTCGTAAACGGAGGAGCGAACGGTTGTGACAGTACGGTAACGATCAGCCTGAACGTGTTGCCGGCCCCAATGGGCAGTGAAAACAGCACGATCTGTTCGAACGAAAGTATTGTGGTGAATGGAACGACGTATGATGCGAACAACCCAACCGGAACGGAAGTCATTGTGAATGGTGGAGCCAATGGTTGTGACAGTACGGTAACCGTCAACCTGAATGTACTGCCAACCTCAATGGGCAGTGAGAACAGCACGATTTGTGCCAACGAAAGCATCGTGGTGAACGGAACGACCTACGACGCGAACAACCCTACCGGAACGGAAGTAATCCTGAACGGAGGAGCGAACGGTTGCGACAGTACGGTTACTGTGAGCCTGAATGTGGAAGCTGCTATTGATGCAAGTGTTACTGATAACTCGCCGACGCTTTCGGCCAACCAGTCCGGTGCAAGTTACCAGTGGCTGGATTGTAACAACGGAAACACAGCGATTACGGGAGCAACCTCGCAGGACTTTACGGCAACGGTGAACGGTAGTTATGCGGTTCAGATTACCGTTGGAAATTGTACGGAAACCTCGGCCTGTATGACGGTGGCAAACATTGGGCTGATGGAGCAGGGTGCGTCCGGTATCGCCATCTTCCCGAATCCGTCGCAAGGAATCTTCAGCGTAGAAATGCAAAACAACGACGCTCCGGTTTCGTTCACAGTGACCTCTGTGGATGGAAAACTGGTACGTCCGGAAACTGTAATAAACACATCAGGATTCAAACTGGATCTGAGTGCGGAGAGCAAGGGGATTTATTTCCTTCGCCTGCGCTATGCAAACGATCTGCACGTGTTCAGACTAGTCCTGGAATAACAAAAATCAACACATTTCCCGGAGTGGCACATTCCTTGCCGTTCCGGGAATCATAACCTTACCACTATGATAAAAAACGGTATCCTTCTTTTCCTTTTTTCGGCAATTACGACAGGTACCTTTGCCCAGGGATATACCGAACATGAGCAGGATTCAATTGTGCAGGCCTCGGCAAACGATATGTGCACCTGCGTGAATACCATTATTGAAAAAATGGAACTGCCTCCGCGGATCATGGAAATGCTGTATGACTACGATCGCATGAGTGAGGAAGAGGTTCAGGAGAAGTTCAATAAATCACTTGAAACGGCAACAGATGAAGAACTGGAAGCCATCATGGAGGGTGCGCGGAAAATGGATGAATTCGACAGCTATCAGGAAAAATACTGTGAAGGCATGGGATCGCAGCAGGACATGATGTCGCTCCTGATCGATGATTTTGAGGGACGCCTGGTCGAGGAAATGCAAAAAATGGAGGAGAAGTGTACGTTATCGCTCATCTTTTACAAGTTGGGAAGCGCTGCTGCGGAGGAAAGTGTCATTGAGGAGGATGAAGAATAAGTAGAGCGGATGAAGAAATTACTGTTGATTTTCGCGCTGTTTTCCGGAGCTTTCTGTTCCGCACAGGAATATATCCTGATCGACCGGACGGCAAAAACGGAAGCGTTGTTCAACGAAAATGATCCCTTTTCATTTCTGTCGGTGTTGCGCGGAAATATTCAGTTTCTGGAGTACTATCATTTGGAAGGGATCGCTGATTCGGTGTTGCAGGAATTGTCTGCTCGCGAATTGTCCGGTTGCTATAAGTTTCGTGGTCCGTGGAAGGATATCCCCATCGTTGAGACCGATCCAAACAGCGAGAATTTCGGAGAATACAAGATCGAAGTACTGGCAGATGGCACCCAGACCTTTGTCTACCCTCCGGGGGATACGATCATGATCGATCTGAACGGAATTGAGCGAATGGTGGTTACCCTGAACGACGGCATTGGATCAACACGTGACCGAATGGAACGCCTTCAGTTGTGGAAGCGGTACAACGGAAGATGGGCAAAGACGTTTGAAGCCGATGCCAAACCTCTGCTTGGCATGGAAGGACTGAACGTGCTCACCTTACTTCCTGAGAAGGAAGCGCAGAGACTTCAGGAGGGACCGAACGGAACCGGATTGTGGTCGGTGCTCCGCGACAGTTCGCTGGTGATGATGGAATGGTATCGGCAGGAGCGTGCGAACCGAACCTTGCAGGGATCTGCCAGCAATTACCTTTTGTCGATGTTCCCCTGTACGTTCGGTTGCCGGAATTCCTATCTCTATGCTTCGCCCGAAGCACAGATCGCGTCGTATGAGCTGGAGGGGAAGGAGCCTTTTTATCCGGAAATCGACATAACTGACCCTTTACCCTTCAATATTCGTTTATCCGACAGCCTGCATTATGCAGAGTATGGTCCCGATTCACTGCGGGTACGGAATGAGGTATTTGCGCACTTTGAAAAAGTTCATTTCATCTATACACAGAATCCGGACCCTTTGATCGAGGACGATTACGGTAAAGCCAATTACGGAACAGAAAAGCTCATTGAAGTTGACGGGCAATATTACAAGGCCTATGAACCCTCAGAGATTGAAGTCTTCTTCGCCGATTTCAAGCCGCTGGTGTACATTGGTTACAACCTCAGGGATGTATCCGGCACCATGACTGCTGTTCCGGACAACCTCTATTTCTGCCTCGCGCAGGATAAAGGAAAGCCCGAACTGGTCGCGCGTTTCGGTCTCGACAGACCTTACCCGGAATACATGCAATTCCTGGAGCAATACGTGGAGCATATTCAACCTGTTGTGATGGGGAAACAGGCAGCAATGAAGGCCCTTCACAAAGCGCTGGGAGACAAACACAATTTGCGTAAGTAAGACTTGGAGTTAAAGGAAGCCCTGAATGTTGATAAAAAGTGCCATAATCGGTATCCTTCTGGTCCTAATTCTGGTTGCCTGTAAAGAGGAAAGTGATTCTTCCGGCGTATCGGAGGAAATTGAATCGGTACAGCAGGACGAAGCATCGCAGGCTGTTGTTCCTGACACAATTGTTGAAGAACATTTTGCCAGTGAGCAAATGGTTGGTGAAGAAAATAGGCTATTTCCTTTTCGAATGAATGGAAAGGGATACTCCATAGAGATTTCCATGGAACAGACGGACCAACCTTTCGTGCATATGGAAGGAACATTGGAAAAGGGACATTACAAGAAGTATATCTATCACGGCAAAAACGTGAAATATATTATTACACTGAGGAACGAATTGGATGAGCAGGTATTCAGAAAGGTATTGTCCAAGGAAGATTTTCGCACATCCGGTGACGGGATGTTTCTCGCAACGTGTGCCGATTGGCTTCCCGGGTTTGTGGGGTATTACCCTGAGTTTGACGGTTTGTTGTTCAATTGGTATTTCATGAGGCCGAATAGCGATTGGGGCTATGAACATTTGGTTATGCTCGACACAAAAGGAGAAGTACTCGAAAACTTTTTCAATGCAGGACTCGGAGGCTCACATTGTGCCTGTGATTTCACTGCAAGTTCGGATGGCAAAACCATTGCAACTTGCCGAAAGATTCTGCATCCGGGCCAAAAGGATGTGGATTTGGCAGATACCAGCGCCTGGGTCA
>JBNKYR010000181.1:0-8103 GCA_050300995.1 Crocinitomicaceae bacterium
GTCCGGAGCACCGTAAATACTGCTTCCGTCATTGTAGTACCCTGCACGGAATCCGGCGTCAGGGTCGGCAAATGAGTAGGTTCCGGCGGTAATGTTTGCCGGCATTTTCAGTCGGATCAGCTGGTTGCCAAGAGTGGCTTCAACGGTCAGCGTATTGCTCCATGAACTAACCGTGGCAGTCAGATCCGTTTCAACGAACTCAACACCGTCCACCTTGGCTGTAAACGGAGTGGTGATGGTAGGTGTGGTAGGAGTTGTTGGTGTGTTTTCTTCCGGCTCAACGTCTTCCTTTTTGCAAGAGGAAAAAACGAGACCTGAAGCGAGTAGAAAAATGAAAATTTGTTTTGTTTTCATGAGAATTTTTAATGTTGGTTGAACAAAAGGGAAAAGTCCGTTTTGGTTGTAGCAAATTAATGGAATGCCCCGTTTTCCGGAGTCACCCATTCGGGTGAAATTGCACTATTTTCGCCCGAATGGGTGATCGGAATCAAAATTTGCAGCGAATTTTGTTAAAGAATTGAAGAAGACGTTTTGTTTCATCCGGAAACCTATTTTTGTGTACATGCTAAACTTATCATCGTATCCATTTTCACTCTGTCTGTTTTTTTGTCTGCTCATTTCTTCCGCAGCCAATGCGCAGCTTCCGGATTACCATGGGCCGGATACAGTAGTCTCCCGGATTATGCGGGATATTCACGCACATTACTCCGATAAAGAAGAAGACATTGACTTCATGCTTGAGGCGGGAGGCGAACTGGATCGTCGCAATCAGGTTTTGTACCAGCAGGTGATGGAGGAGATCCTTCGCCTCACTAAAAAGACCAATTACAGCTTTGGATCTGCATGTGTTTACAATTCGATGGCCATTGTCAGCAAGAAGGAAGGGCATGTAGAGCAGGCCATTGATTACTACTTCAAGTCGATTGATTATCTGGACAAGGATGATCAGGAAATGTATGACATGGGGCGTGGTGTGATCTTGCGGAACATCGCTCTTGTTTATAAGCAAATGGAAGATTACCGGAATGCCCGGAAATACCTTTTGCAGGCCATGGATCTTTCAAAGAAAACAAAGGATACCTTCAACATCATTCAATGCTATGATTCGTATGGTTCGGTTACACTGGCGATAAAGGATACTGCAGAGGCTGAAAGGTTGTTCAGGAAGGGGATAGATCTGTCCTATAAATATGGTAACGAGGCGCTCACCGGAGAAATTCTGTTTAATTCGAGCACACTTTACGATAAGATCACAGAATTTGATATCCTCTATGAACGCCTGATCGAATCACTTCGATGGTTTGGGGTTTCAAAAGATCCAACCGGAGAAGCGAATGTACACATTGAACTCGGACGGACGTACATGGCCAGGAAGGAATGGGGGAAAGCCTATGCCGAATTCATAAAGGGACTCGAACATGCGGCTGAGATCGCTTCCAATGAACTGTATCTTGATACGTATGAGTTGTTGCACGAATGCCTTTTCCATTTAGGAAGATTTAAGGAGGCTTATCAATACCAGCGAATGTCGGATTCTCTCGGACGTCAGATGATGAAGGAAGAAAATCTGCGGCATATAGCAGAAATGGACGCCCTTTATCAAACCAGTGAGAAGGAGAAGCAACTGGAAATTGCCAAGCGGGATGCCGTGATCAAGGATCATGAGCTGGATGAGGCGAACAGAATGCTTTACTGGGTTCTCTCATCTGCAGTGTTGATCTTGTTTCTTATCATTTTGTGGATTCTGCGCTTTCGTGAGAAGAAAAGAGCGGTTGAACGGGAAGCAAAACTCCAGGCAGAGAAGTATGAAGGGGAACTTGCATTGCTTCGATCGCGTATATCGTCCAATCTTGAGACCCGGGAAAAGGAGCAGATGGCTTTTTCACTGGACGGAAATGCCATCAATGAGCGCCTGAATACTCCATTGACCGAGCGTGAATTGGAGATTTTTGAAAAGCTCAGCGCGGGAATGACGAACAAGGAGATCGGGGAGAGTTTGTTTATCTCCGTGAATACAGTAAAAACGCACCTGATGAGCATCTATTCCAAACTGGATGTTTCCAATCGAACGCAGGCGACCAAAAAGCTACTGAACATCATGGCTCCCGACCACGGAGAAGAGGAATAATAGAACCAGGTCCGTTTTTCATTGCGAATCATCGGCGGATACTTCAATCCGAACCACCATTGAATATCTTTTCGCGTCCGGCGGTCAGAATGAGTTGATATGTATCTGGTTGCTCATTCTGCGTTGTTGATGTTCTATCGCATTTCATCGTAAGCCGGAATCATTGACGATCCTCTTCCCAGGATTACTTAGAACACCTTTCCGGGCTCCCGGAACAAAATAAAGTGTCCTCAGAACAATTGTGGAATCAGGGCTTTCCCTTTTTATAAATTGGTCACCATGCATGACGAACCCCTGTTTTTACCGGTGCTTTGGGGTTGGAGTGGGCATGTCCAGGTCTGAAAGAAGGTTTTGCTGCCTGGTTGGAAGAGAATGAAATTTAACGAGAACGAAAAATGCACAGATCAAATGTAGCAGAAGCCATGTGCGCTATTAGTGGAATGGCCTATGACGATGCTAAAAGCAGCCAGTATGAAACGAAGGTGCTGAAGAAAATAGAAGGCTTTAAATATCCGGGAAGTATTACAAGGTACAATTCAGAATTTAATATCCCTGGTATAGGTGGGCTGCATCAAACGATACTTGTTGAATATGATGACTTTCTGGTGCTCGGAATTGCCGGAACGATGTCTGACTTCACAATTAGCGAGGAATCCTGGCCTGAGGATATTGTGGAAGCGGCCAAAAGTGCTCTCGACTGGGGGATTGATGGTCTGGCGTATCCGGTGCCTTATTGTTCTCTAAACAGTATTCCCGGATCGGAAAAATTGAAGGAACATATGCCCGAATGGTTGTATAACTTTTTAAGCCTTCCGAATATTTTTCCAGCCGAATGGCGGGTACATGGCGGATTCATGTTTGCCGTGATGTCAACTCTGCTTACCTCCAGAGGAGAGAATATTTCGTCGTGGTTGATTTGGGATTTGTATGAAAAAGTCAAAGGGAAGAAGAATGGCTTGTACATTACCGGTCATAGTCAGGGAGGAGCCATGGCTACGGTTTCGGTTCCTCTGATAAAAATACTAGGGAGTGTAAGGAGGGGTGTTGATACCTTCCCTGTTCATCTTTATACATACGCTTCTCCAAGGCCCGGAAATATGGAATTTGCGACCAGCATTTGTGCACTCACAGAGGAAGCAATAGGCTTTGCAAATTGGTTTGATCCGATACCTCAATTGCCTTTGGCACTTAACAATTCTTCAAAGTATGGAATGGTGTTGAGCGTTCTCAGAAATTGGGGAGTAACGGATTCAGATAAAGAAAGGGTGCTGAAATCGGCATTCGTCTCCAATGAAAATACTGGCCCCGAGCTGATTGCAGATGAAATGGTGTCGTTGACCCTCCGTTTGCAACGGAATGAAACGCCCGGGTCTGTCAATTCCAATTATCCGGAACTGGCACCGGTACTTAAAAAGTATGCAGAGGAATCAAATGGAAGTTTTGAAGAAATTCTGACCTGCTACCTGAAGAAAATATATGAAATCGGAGCTGATTTGTTGTTTTCTTCAATTGAAGTCATCTGCACGGCTGCATCTTGGTATTACTGGGTTACAGTTGATACGGAAGAGAAAAAAGGACTGTTTGTGGCAGGGTTATATGCATTGCATTACGATGTACTGAAGAGCATTTTGCCAATGGATTATTTCATTCCGAAGCTAAATACGGATCAAGTGAGTGAAATCCTTAGCGCCGAAAATAAAGGTGTTAAAAATGAAGTGATTAGATCATTGTTCCGAAACAACCTCGATCTCGAAATTACTGCGAAAGAAGTTGGAACCTTGTTTTCATCGGAAAAGAATATGGACATATCCGAACTCATTGGGATCGTAAAGTGGATCTGGAATATGATTAAAGATTATGCACATGCAGGCTCAAGGGTATACATCACCAACATTGTAGGGTTGGACCCTTTATCGACTGGATACTGGTGTTTCGGGCAACATTCAATGGCTGTTTACATGAATTCGATCCTCGGAGAAGAAAGAATCAAATAATAAAAAACAATACACTACAATTATGGTAAAGTACGCACTGTTCATTGTGAGTATAGTTCTGGGAATTAATCTGATGGCGCAGGTTCCCAACGGAAATTTTGTTTTGCAACCCGGAATCACGGAAGCACTTGATACAATTGATGTAGGAACGCTAGGTGCCCCCGAACTGGTCGATATTGACAATGATGGAGACCTCGATCTTTTCAGCGGATCGAATCAGGGAAGAGTATTCTTTTTTGAGAACATCGGGACTCCTTCTGCCCCTGTATTTCTACGATCAAATGCTATTGCAACGTTGGATACAATTGATATCGGAGGGGGAATTACCAATGAGAGTACATGTGATTTTGTTGATATTGATAATGATGGAGATCAGGATCTGTTTGTGCTTCATAAACTTGATTACGGGCTCTTTCAGGGAAATGACGTGACCTATTTCAAGAATATTGGATCTGCCAGTACCCCCGTATTCGAATATCAACCGACAGGAAGTGGTTTAAATCCTTTGGATTCCGTGCAACTCGGGAATTTTCCCGGGGGAGACTTCAGGGATTTGGACAATGATGGAGACTTCGATTTTGTTGGCGGAAGTCAGTTTTTCAATTATTTCATTAATACCGGTACAGCTTCCTCCCCCGTATTTGTTCAGCAGCTTGGGGCAGCAAACCCATGGGATGGGGCAAATCCCGGAATATGGCCGAATCCTGAGTTATATGATTGGGATAACGATGGTGATTACGATATGTTTATTGGAAATGACGCAGGGACGGCAAGTTATCAGGAAAATACCGGGACTCCTGCAAATCCGGTCTTTGGAGTGACATTTACTTCCGCACCAACCAATATGGATACCGAAGATGTGGGACAATTTACTGCAGTCGCACTGGGTGATCTCAATAACGATGGCTTCATGGATGCAATTTCAGGGACTTACGCCGGAGATTTCTATTACTTTGAGTTTGTGCCGAACTGCTCCAATACAACAGCTCTGATCAACGTGTCCGTTTGTGATAGTTATACCGTTCCGTCCGGTGATGAAACCTATACTTCAAGCGGGACCTACATGGATACCATTCCGAATACTTCCGGTTGCGACAGTATCATAACAATTGATCTTACGATCAAAAGCAGTACCTATGGGACAGATGTGGTTGCAGCCTGCGATTCATATATCTGGATCGATGGGAACACATATACTTCCTCGAATAACACGGCGACATACACGCTGACAAATGCAGCCGGATGTGATTCGGTGGTAACGCTCGATCTTACGATTAATAACTCCACAACGGGAACAGATACGCAATCAGCCTGCGGTTCATATACCTGGATCGATGGGAATACATATACTTCCTCGAATAACACAGCGACATACACGTTGCCGAATGCAGCCGGTTGTGATTCATTGGTAACACTTGATCTGACCATTAACAATGCGAATACCGGAACAGATGTGATCACAGCCTGTGATTCATACACCTGGATTGACGGGAACACGTACACTTCATCGAATAACACGGCGACGTATACCTTGACGAATGTGTCCGGATGTGATTCATTGGTAACGCTCGATCTGACCATTAACAATTCGAATACGGGAACAGATGTAGTTACAGCTTGCGACTCATACATCTGGATTGACGGAAACACGTATACATCATCGAATAACACAGCTACATTTACCCTGACGAATGCGGCAGGTTGTGATTCTACCATAACACTGAACCTTACGCTCAGTAACTCGACTTCGGGTTCGGAGACTGTGGTAGCCTGCGATAGTTATACGTGGACAGCGAACAGTACGACATATTCGACAAGTGGTGTTTACACGGCAATATTGACGAATGCAGCGGGTTGCGATTCGACCGTGACATTGAACCTTACGATCAACAACTCAACATCCGGTTCGGAGACCATGGTAGCTTGCGATAGTTATACGTGGCCGGCGAACAGTACAACCTATACGACTAGTGGGGTGTACACGGCAATATTGACGAATGCAGCCGGATGCGACTCCACGGTAACATTGAACCTTACGATCAATAACTCTACATCCGGCTCGGAAACGGTAACGGCCTGTGATAGCTACACGTGGTCGGCGAACAGTACAACCTATACGACTAGTGGTGTTTACACGGCAATATTGACGAATGCAGCCGGATGCGACTCCACGGTAACATTGAATCTGACGATCAATACCTCAACATCCGGTTCGGAGACCATGGTTGCTTGCGATAGTTATACGTGGCCGGCGAACAGTACGACATATTCGACAAGTGGTGTTTACACGGCAATATTGACGAATGCAGCCGGATGCGATTCTACAGCAACATTGAATCTGACGATCAACAACTCAACTTCTGGTTCGGAGACTATGGTAGCCTGTGATAGTTATACGTGGTCGGTAAACAATACAACGTATACGACGAGTGGTGTTTACACGGAAACGTTAATGAATGCTGTCGGATGTGATTCCGTGGTAACCCTGGATCTGACGATTAATAGCTCAACTACGGGAACAGATGTGATTGCCGCTTGCGATTCATACACTTGGATAGATGGGAACACGTATACTTCATCGAATAACACGGCGACATATACTTTAACGAATTCAGCAGGATGTGATTCTGTGGTGACACTTGATCTGACAATTACGACAGTAGATAATTCGGTGAGTCAGCCTGATGAAATTACCATAGTAGCAAATGATAACTCGGTGTCATACCAATGGATCAATTGTACAACCAATACTCCTGTTTCGGGTGCGACTGACCAAACATTTGTAGCAACAGCAAATGGATCGTATGCAGTAGTTGTTACAAACGGACCTTGTGCGGATACTTCAGAGTGTGTGGAAATTACAACTGTAGGTTTGCATGATCTGTATAAAGCTGATTTTCAAGTGTCACCGAATCCATCTACGGGTGTATTTAAGGTGTCATTAGGAGAAAATCTGCAAGGACATATTGTTGTTTTGAACACGATAGGGCAGGTAGTGTACATGGCAACATCGTCCGGAAAAGAGCACCTGATTGATCTTTCAGGAAAGGAAAATGGTGTCTACATCGTACGTCTGATAACAGAAGACGAGACAATCTCGAGAAGCATAATGAAGCTGTGATAGTCTTATAGCCTAACCTTTGTACAGCAAAACACCCTGACCACATGGTCAGGGTGTTTTGCTGTTGACACATGTATCCATTTGTGACAGCCGATTTTGCCCAACCGAGCCTTGCTTTTTACCAAATGGTAAATTCAGGTCAAGGTTCCATTACTTTGCACAGCGCCCCAACTTATAAATACTATAATCACAAAGGTGTAGTTTACCTATCGTCAAAATCAGCACTCAATATGTACACCGTGAATTTGGCGTATGAATTGAAAGACACGAAATTCAAAATCAACGCTGTAAGTCCGGGGTTCACTAAAACAGATTTCAACCATCATCGCGGAACAGAAACGGTGGAAGATGCCGGAAAACGCATTGTAAAATATGCTTTAATTGACAGTAACTGTGTAACTGGGAAATTCTTCTGCGAAGAAACCAATCCCGAAACAGGCGAAATTCCCTGGTAACGGCAGACTGAAAAAACACAGCCTGCCAATGGCTATACGTCAGGCGGGCTAAGTGCCAGCCGAAAGTTCTGAGGTACGACCCCTCATTCGTGGGTTCGTCAATTCAAAAAAATCAAGGAAATGAAAAAGGTCCTACATTCCTGTAAGTCTTCCCTCGGCTTTTTCACCTGCCCGGCTTAGCCTCAGTCTTCGCGAACTAAGTTCGCTCTGGTGGAAGATGGGGCCTGGGTCGAACCAGTTTCAATCCAAAATTTTGGAGTTGAAACATATCGAATTTGAACTTTTGAGTTTCATTAAAATGAGGGAGAGTTTCTAGTTATTTACTATTAACAATATTCCAGCTTGAAAATTTATTCTCAAGATCAATCAGCCATTTGGTTCTTTTTTCTGGTGTTGCAGCTTTTA
>JBNKYR010000182.1:0-8024 GCA_050300995.1 Crocinitomicaceae bacterium
CCGTGGATCCTGAGGTATACAGAATAAACAAAGGATCCTCTGCAGCGGTAGCTTCGGCCTCTGCCGTATCCGGCTGGTTGTCTACCAGTTCATGATAATCAATGTCGCGGTTGGCATTCATTGGAACACCGCTGTGAATACAATCCAGTACAATTACTTTTTCCACGCTCGGGCAGTGCTCTACTGCAGCATCCACCATACTTTTCAGGTCAACTTGTTTGGTGCCACGATTGAGTCCGTCAGCGGTGATCACTGCTTTCGCTGTGGCATCATTGATCCGGTCGGCGAGTGCGGAAGAGGAAAAACCTGCGAAAACAATGGAATGAATGGCTCCGATTCTTGCACAGGCAAGGACTGCAACCATTGATTCCAGTACCATGGGCATGTAAATGCATACGCGATCACCCTTTCCGATCCCCAGGGAGCGCAAACCGTTTGCAAGTTTGCAGACTTCATGGTACAGTTCGCGATACGTGATGCTGCTGTCCGGTGCAGACGGATCGTTTGGTTCCCAGAAAAACGCGATCTGATCTCCCCGGGTATCGAGGTGACGATCCAGCAGGTTTTCCGTGATATTCAGTGTAGCCCCGTCAAACCAACGTACCGATGGTTCTTCAAAATTCCAGTTCAATACTGAATTCCAGGGAGTTTTCCATGAGAATTGCTGCGCGATCTCGCTCCAGAATTGTTCAGGTTCACGAACACTTCGTTGATAGACTTCCTGATATTCGTTGAAGGATTTGATTCGCAAGTTCATGGAGTTGTTTTTGGTTTAAAAATATAAAAATGAAGGAATAATTTTTATTTTGAGAGGGCTTCCGTCCCTGTTACCCCCTGTCAGGATGAAACGAAACGAGTTTTTTTCGCCACCGGTCACTGCCTATACCTCCTACGAGGATATCGGGAAATTCAACATGCTTTGGATTATCAGCATGGTACTCGTACCGGTATTTATTATTCTGCTGGGTATTCATGTTTATTTTAAAGATAGTAACTGGTGGACTTCGCTTGCTTCCACGACGGTAGGGGTCATTAATCTGCTGATGCTTCATCAGACAAGGACCTACAAGTTAGTAGGTATCTGGTCGGTACTTCTCGGGATGGCCATTGTGCAGGCTTCCGTTTTTCTGGTGCAGGATTCACACGTGGTTGCGGATACACTATGGTGCGTCCTGGTGGCTTTTTTCAGCTTTTTTCTTTTCGGCTCACTCATAGGTACGATTGTCCTCATTACAAACCTGAGTGGTTTGTTGATCTTTCTTATGACGGCTACTGACGAGGCGCTGGCTACGAAAGGGCTGGTTCAGGATCAAATCAATGCAGGAATGATGGTAAACGTACTGTATGTCGCTTTGGCACTGTCGTTTATCATTTTCAGGATGATGAAGAACAATGCGGGGATCATCGCTATGTATGAGCGCCAGACACGTCAGAATGAGATCCTGCTCAAAGAAGTCCATCACCGTGTAAAAAACAATTTGCAAATTGTTTCAAGTTTGTTGAAACTTCAGGCAGCGGAGAGTAACGATGAGGAAGTGTTGAAACATTTTGATGAGGCCATCGGGCGAATTCGGTCAATGGCGCTGATCCATGAAAAAATGTACAACAACGACGATTTCTCTGCGATCAATATACAGGGGTACATTCTGTCCCTGGTGCAGGATATTACGGCTTCGATGCAGTCGGATTGCAAAGTGGAATTGCACGTCGATTCACAGATCCGAAAGATGGACATTAAGAGCATGGTGCCGGTTTCGCTTATTTTCAACGAATTGATCACAAACAGCCTGAAACACGGTTTCGCAGGTCGGGCTTCGGGCAAGATTGAGGTGAATATCGAGCGTGCGGGGGAGCATGTTTTGTTATATTATTCGGACGACGGCGAATGGGAGGAAGAAAGCGTATCCGGAGGATTCGGTCTTGAGTTGATCCGAATTCTGACCGGACAGTTGCATGGACAGTTTGAACGCACCATTGACAACGGAACGCACTATCGCTTTACACTTGCTGCAGATCAGTTCTTTTTTCAGGAAGAGTGAGCGTTAACTTAATGTCTGAGGAAAAGTGATGGTAAATTGTGATCCTTTGTTGATCTCACTTTGCATTTCCAGGCTGGCTCCGTTTAATTCCAGGTATTCTTTGGCAATGGATGTTCCGAGGCCGGTTCCCGGAAGCTCCTGCACGTTTTCTGCCCGGTAAAAAGGCTCGAAAATTCGGCCTTGCGCTTCGGGTGGAATACCGAAACCATTATCAATGATCTTCACCGTAACGCAATGATCCAGGTAATTGATCTCGAGTCTGGAGTTTGATCCTTGAGGAGAATACTTAAAGGCATTGGAAACGAAGTTCGAAATGGCGTGTTCGATCATGCTGGTGTCCAGTTGAAGATGTCGTGCTTCACCCTCGATCACCAATTCCATCATTGAATTTTCGTTTGCAAAAATCTCATTATAGTTGCCAACAATGCCCGAACAGAGTTTTGACAGATCGCAGGACTCCTTTCTGGGTTTGATACTTTGCTCGCTGATCCTTCCCAGCGAAAGGACATCGTTCATCAAGGCGGTCATACGAGCCACCTGATTTTTGATCCGTTCAAAGGTCTTGTCGAATCCTTCTCCCACTTCATCATCCATTTTTTCGCGTAACATGGAAAGTACAGCCATGCTACTTTGAATAATGGACAAAGGTGTCCGGAACTGGTGAGATGCTGTGGAAACGAACCGCGATTTAAGCACGTTCAGTTCTTTTTCCTTTTCCAGACTGGCGGCAAGTTCTTTTCTGGCTTCATCCAACTGTCTTGTTCGTTCCTGCACTTTTTGTTCAAGTTCAAGTGTAAATGCAAGTTTGACTTTTTCGGCTTCCAGTTCTGCCTTCTTCCGTTCGGTAATATCCGATACTACACAAAGAATACCCCCGAATTCTGTTGATTGATCATTCAAAGGGCTGGAGCTTAAAAGGATGCATATCGAGTTGTCCTCAGCGTCTTTCAGTTGGACTTCCAGTTGTTCGGAGGTTCCCTTGCGAAGATGTTGTCCCTCTCTGAACAACCATTGAACTACAGACGGTTCAAAAAGGTCACTGATATTTTTTCCGACAAGTTGGTTTTCCGGAATCTTCATCATCTTGGAAAAGCTGGGGTTGATCATTTCAATGGCCCCGCCAGGCTGGATATGGATCAGCCCCTCATTGATGTTTTCAAAAAGCGTCCGATAGCGTTTTTCACTTTCAAATAGTTGTTGTTCGGAGAGGCGCTCCCGCTCTGACTCCCTGGCTTTTCTTATAGTGCGGTCAACAACGAGTGGAAGTTTGGAGATATTCTCTTTCAGGACATAATCGGTTACTCCGTCACGCATAATTTCTACGGCAGTCTGCCCCGTAATGGTTCCTGAGACGAAAACAAATGGTGTAGACAGGTCATACTCCCGGAAGGTGGCGAAAATATCCGGCCCTTCGAAACCAGGAACATTGAAATCGGACAAGACAAGGTCGTATGATTGACTGTCCAGTTCCTGAATGAAGTCGGCTTTGTTGGAAACGTGTTTTAGTGTAAGCTGTGGCAGGTAGTTTTCCAATTCAAATCGGATCAATTCGGCGTCGGCAGGATTGTCCTCAATGTGCAATATGAAATAACCGGGTGTCATAAGTATTGTTTGGTTTCAGTTGAGTTTAGGGATTGCAGAATTAATTTTCAGGAGGTTCGTTCAGAATAAGCCAGTAGAAACCAATATCGCGAACACTTTTCATAAAACCGTCAAAATTAACTGGTTTTACAATGTAACTGTTGACGTTCAGCTTATAGGCCTCGTATAGATCCTGTTGTTCCCGGCTGGTTGTAAGAACAACTACGGGAATAGCTGCAGTGTCCGGATTGGAGCGCAATTCACGAAGAACTTCGATTCCATCGATCTTTGGCATTTTCAGATCCAGCAGCACCATTTTGGGCAGGGGCAGGCCCTTGCGATCTACATATTCGTTTCGGGCAAAAAGGAAGTCGAGTGCTTCTTCGCCGTTTTTTAGCCAGAGAATCGAATTCGCCATGTGACTTTCCTGCAAGGCCATGAGTGCAAGTTCAGCATCTTCCGGTCGGTCTTCTATAAGTAGCAAATCAACAATTTGTTTTGTTTTCATAATTCTGACAGTTGGGATGATTTGGGTAATATAAATGTAAAATGAGCTCCTTTTCCGGGAGCACTTTGTGCTTTGATACTTCCGCCATGTTTTTGAAGGATTCTCAACACGGTAGCGAGTCCTACGCCCGTTCCTTCGAACTCTGTTCGGTCATGGAGACGTTGAAAGAGTCCGAAAATTTTGTCTACGTAGTTCATGTCGAAACCTACGCCATTGTCTTTGATGTCATACTGGCAACCTTCTTCCGTTTCCGTTCCGGATATTTTAATGTGAATGACCTCATTATTTCCGGAATATTTGACCGCATTACCGATAAGGTTTTGCCAGACGAGTTCGATAAGTGACGGATCGCAGAAACCGGCGGGAAGCTTATCAATTTCAGTTTCAATCTTCTTCTCAGTGCCGGCCTGCTCTCTTTCCATGACCCGGTCAACAATTGCGTTCATATCAACCGATGTTTTGCTCAATTCCTTTTTGCCCACTCTTGAAAAATGGAGAATATCCTGGATCAGTTGATCCATTTGAGCTGCGTTGTCGCTGATGTAATTCAGCCAACGGTTGCCGGTTTCATCCATTTTATCGCCGTAAGCCTTGATCAGGTTGTTGCTGAATCCCTGGAGGGCGCGAAGCGGTGCTTTAAGGTCATGGGAAACGGAATAACTGAAGGCTTCCAGTTCCTGGTTGGTGAGATCCAGGCGTTTGTTGATCGAAGCGAGTTCCTTTGCTTTCCAACGAAGTCTCTGTTCGGCTTCTTTCAGCGCGGAGATGTCAAATCGGGCACTCACGAACCTGTCGATTTCGCCGTTTTCATCAAAGAAAGGGGCAATGATGGTTTTTACCCAGTAATACGAGCCGTCTTTTCGTTTATTACAGATTTCTCCATTCCAGGTTTTTCCGGCTTTCAGTGCAGCCCACATTCCTACAAACAAACCTTCCGGTTGTTTTCCGCTTTTCAGGATGCGATGGTTTTGACCGATCAGTTCCTCGCGTGTGTAGCCTGAGATTTCGCAGAAAGTCGAATTCACATGGGTAATGTTTCCATTCTTATCGGTAATGGAAACAATCGTGGATGAATCCAAAAGTGAAAGTTGTTGTTCCAGTTCAATGGTTGTTTTGCGAAGCGACCGTGTGCGTTCTTCTACCTTTTGTTCCAGGTTCCTGTTGAGTTGTCTGATCTGCTCCTGCGCTGTCTTTTCGATGGTAACATCCAGGTTAACTCCAATCACCCTGATCAGTTTTCCTTCTTTGTTGAATTCAACGTTTCCAAGTGCCTGGATATAACGTGTCTCACCGTTTGGTGTTCTAATGGCGTAAGACATCGAAAACTCATTGATCTGCGGATCCCCGGATTCAAATACACTGGAGAAATAGGCAAGGTCGTCCGGGTGTATCAGTGGTAACCAATTTTCGTAAGAAACATGAAAGTCCCCGGGGGATACATCATGAATATGATACATGGTCTTGTCCCAATACATTTTTTGCTTCTCAGCATCCCATTCCCATATTCCGATTTGAGCAGCTTGTGTAGCGAGGATGAGTCGGTGAGCCATGTCCGCAAACTCAAGTTGCTGTCTCTTTGATTCGTTGATGTCCATGAAAACACCACGTACTTCTTTGAGAACGTTGTTTTCGAGTACCGGGTTTCCGGTGATCCGTACCCAACGGGGGGATCCATTCGAAGCGATGATGCGCAGTTCCCGGTCAAAACCGATAGAGCCGTTTTTCAGGTCTTCCATGCATTTCAGGAATTCAGTGCGGTCATCCGGAAACAGCTTCTGCAGGCTTTCGGTAAAACTGATCGTTGAGTCAAGAGGAACTTCCAGAATTTGGTATACCTGCTTTGACCAGAACATCGAATTGTCATCAACATCAAGCCTCCAGACGCCAATGCCCGCCTTTTGCTGAATGTCTTCCAAAATAATGTTGGTTTCCCTGAGGGTCTCCTGCATGGAAAGTAATTCGGAAATATCACGCAATTCAGGAAGAAGGAATTGAACGGCTCCGTTTGCATCGAAGATCGGTCGTATGGACAGGTCAACGCGAATGGTACCCTCGGAATTTTGAACTTCTGTTTCGAAGCGGGTAGAAATTCCATCCTGAGCTTGATGAACGACATCATGAATTTGCTGAACAGAGGAACCATCCTTTTTCCACCAGGGGAGCTCCCAGAATTTCCTTCCAATCACCTCTTCTCTTGGGCATTGGGAAAAGGCGAGAGCAGTTTCGTTGAATTCCACCACAGCTCCCATTGGATCCAGCAAACCAATGAATTGAAAGCTTTTGTTGAAGACCCCTTCGAATTTTGCCCTTTCCAGGTAGGCGATGAGTTGCTTCTTATTGGCGATGGTCAATATCACGGCAAAGAACAGCGTAAAAAGAATGAGGGAAATGAAATAGAGGCTGAGGTGTCTGTGACTTTCCCACCATATAACATCGTTTGGGATGATCCCGGCAAGGTTTATTTCCGGAATACTGCTTTCGTGGAGACGGACGTGGTTGTTGTAGTCGTCCTCAATTATATTGGAAAGAAATATTTTCGACCAAATAAAGGATTCGTCCTCATTGACAAAATAGTCCTGGTCGCCCCGGGTGGTGGCCCATACATCCGGATGAGTCTTGTTGAAACTGAATTTCTTTGCTTCCTCCAGTGAAAAGCCATAAAGTTCGTGAGGCTTTGCACCGGCGAGGATGTTTCCGTAGTTATCCAGAAAGAGATAGTGAAAATCCTTGTTGCCTGAAAGAGCAAATCTGTTAAACAATGGTGACGGAAGGTAGTTGATAGCTACATACGCAAACTTCTTTCCATTTGGAGCATACAGGGGTGATATTGCCCGCATGACCGGTTTGTAGGGACGTTCGATCTTACCCTTTTCTTCGTTCAGGGAAACCTGAGAAACGTACACCTGATCTCCGGTGAGGTCTTTGGAATTCTGAAAATAATCCCTGCCTGATTTATCCTGAAGCTCTTCGTCCGGAACCCTGATCGCTTTCCCTTGATGATAATTGACCCTTAGCAACTCCATTCCGCTTGTATCGAGGATCCTTAGCTGATCATACAACTGCATGGTTTCGGATAGATGAACGAACACGTCAGTCATGGTTTTGGTATCCAGTATACCATCCTCGGAAACAAAAGAGCTTCCGATTCGGGAAAGATAAATAACGTCCGAATGCAATTCGCTCAAGGATGCTTCTACCGATGCTTTTACGTCAAGCACATCTTCTTTTAACTCGGATATGAATCGATCCTTGTTATTGATCGTGTTAATCAGGTAAAGCAGGCTCAGAATGAAAAGGCCTCCCAAAAATGAGGGGAGAGCAACAAGAATGATCCTTCTGAAGAAAATGGGACGATAGGCATTTTGGAACGACAATGCTTTTTGTTGAGATTTCGAGAAGAACCAAATCAAAAGAGACGTGCCCAGGATGCCTCCCAAAATAAACAGAAGTTCCGGTGAGGGCCAGTATTTATCTGCATTTAAGGCACCAAGATAATTTCCTGAAATGGCGGCAAGGGCGGCGGTCAGAGAAATAAGCAGAACGTTTGTTGTTTTGTTTATCAGCCATAAAACGACGACAAAAAGCAGGTATCCTGTAAGAGAAACAAGTGTATTGTTGATCCATATATCGCTGATATGAAGCAGCAGAAGAAGAGAAATCGATATGGGAATACTATAGCTCCTCATGCTTCCGTAAGAGGTAAATGAATGAACAAATGATTCCTTTCGAAAGTCCCGATGGGGTGAGTATCTGAAATAGGAATGACTGTATTGCTGCGATTCAGCGCAGAAACCGGATGAGAATCCAAAAGCTCAGGGAGAGGGTAATAAAAAAACACTTCATGAGACAAGCGGTGTTTCACGATTCCCGGGAGTAACAGGTTTCCCGGGCAAGTT
>JBNKYR010000183.1:0-7988 GCA_050300995.1 Crocinitomicaceae bacterium
AAGAGGAGGCCTGGTTCCAGCGTCGCATTGCTGAGAACAGCTCCGTCACCGTGTAATAGCCCGGAGGAAAGTTTCGCGCCGAAAACGGGTTGGGAATTCTTGAAAATGGCTGCCTTTCCGGATTGGGAAATCTGGCCGTATGCCGAAAACAGGATCAGTGTCGACAGTGTAATGAAGAAATGTTTCATGGTAGCAAAAAAATTGTGCTACACCCGAGATGCAATTGCCACACCTCAAGGGTGTAGCTGTGATTAATTGAATCCAAATTAAGGACTGTCCGCGGAACTTTTTCGTACCGATTTCCGAAGGGCATTTTGCGAGCATCACAGATGGAGATACGGTTTCCCAACGTTGTATCAGAAGATGTTACCTTTTTTTAGATCGCACATTATAAAATAGAAACATCTAAATCTCTGGTTATGAAAAAGCTCACTCTTCCCTTCGCAATTCTTTTATTGGCTGCCTGCAACGCGGATCACGAAATCGTCAATAGTACGCAGGATCAAAGCAAGATTGATCAGTCGGTTATTCGTCCGATCGAGGGCATTGAACCGTCGTCGGTTTCCTATACGGTGAATGCAATTCGTCGCGATACAATTTTGCTGGCAAACGGCGGGAGTATCCTTTTTGAAGAAAATTCCTTTGTAGATGAAAAAGGAAATCCGGTCAGAGGAGAAGTGGATGTTGAGTGGCAGGAATTTCATAGTCTGGCCGATATTGCGGTTTCCGGAATTCCGATGAAGTATGATTCTTCCGGTGTTCAATACGATCTCATATCGGGCGGCATGTTTACGATCCATGCATCGCAGGGGGATAAGGAAGTCAGACTCGCTCCCGGGAAACAGGCAACCGTAAATCTGGTTTCTCTGCAGGATACTCCATGCTATAATTTTTATCAGTTGGACGAGAAAACGGGGGAATGGGCCTACCAAACAACCAAAGAAGGAGAAAAGGTTGAGACTCCGAAAGAGCAGGGAGGACAGAAGAAGCAGGAGGAGGCGCAGGTGTTGGACATGACGGTTGACACAAGAGGATTTGACGAATTAAATACACAGGAGATTGTGGGGTGGGTGCCGGCAGAAAGCCTTGATCCGGAGACTTCCGTTTGGCTGACCAGCAATTTTGCATCCACACGAATGCTTCGTGGAAACGCCGATGGAACCTATCAGGTGGAAGTGCGCATTAAGAAGCGTACGGAAGAACTCCGGTTAAAACCATATACCTTGAAGGATGCTCAGGCAGACACCCGTAAGAATGAACTGGCTTTCGCGCAGGAAATGGATGAAGTGAAAGCGTATCAGCAGAAACTCGCGCAGGGTAAGATCATTCGCTCCATTCAGATTGCGGATTTCGGGACCTACAACTGGGACATCGTTTGCAAGCGTGAGAACTCGGTAAAACTCTTTGCGCATTTTGAGTTTCCGAAGAAGACAAACAAGAAACTCGTTACTTTGTTCCTGATCTCACCCGACGAAAATGCCATCGTGGCTTATGATCCCACCGGCGATGATAAGTTTTCCTATGATCCGGGCAAGCGAAATTGTCTCATAGCAATCATGCCTGACAATCAGCTGATGGTGGTGAATAGCACTGATTTCAAAAAGGCCGGCAAGTTTTCAAAGTTCGGGAAGCCGTCTTGTACTTATACGTTTAAAGATGCCGGGGTAAAGCTTCGTTCAGCACAGGATATCGAAAACCATTTGCCGAAGTTTATCTGATCCGAAGTGCGTTTCTTACTTACGTGCATCGGTGTTTGGTTGCTCTTTACGGGCAATGCCCAACCCCTGGTCGGAAATACAGACGGCCAGTGGTTGATCTATCAAGGGGAGGAAATGATCACTCTGCCGCGTACGGTTCATTATGTAAGCAATTTTGACGATAAACAACTGGCGGTATATGCTGAATACGGTCGTTTCGGCGTGCTGAATAGTGAGGGGAAGGTGGTGGCATCCGCCCAATACCGGGAGGTTGAACAATTGGGACATGGTATTTACCGTTGCCTTTCGGACGTGGGAATGTTGATCGCTGATTTTTCAGGTGAGTTGGCGGAAGCGTTTCCTTGTAAAGGTGGGCATCGACTTACATCGCGGTGGTTTCTGATTGAAACCGAAACAGAACGTCGCCTGCTCAATACAGGAACTGGTAAACAGGTTGATCTGCTTGAGGGTGATACCATTTTGATGTCTGGCTTCGACCATTTACACGTCCGCAAGAATGGTCGTGAAATGTTGTTCGATCAGGATGGAGATTCTATTGCACTCGAAAAAACGCATCCTGCCTTTTTTCCTCATTTTTTATTGATCGATGCTCCCGGAACACATGCAGTAATTTTTCGAAGCCATCGGATCGATCTGCCACCGGATGCATCGAACATTCGGGTGCTGGATCAGACGCTGGTGTGTACGTCCGGTGGAAAAACATCGCTGATTTCTTGTGAAACAGGCGAAATCATTTTTTCAGCGCCGTTTGATGATCTGAGGGCTTTTGATACGGATCATTTTATGGTACAAAAGGACTTGAAATGGGGATTGATCCGAAAGAACGGAGAAACGGTTGTGCCAGTGAAATACACGTTCATCAGAAATCTGGGTGAGTTCTACTCGGTCGGGGGAGATGGTGGCAATGGCCTGTTGGATAAATCAGGTCGCGAATTGGTCCCATGTGCCTATTCCTGGGTTTATCCTTCGGATGAGTTCTTTCATACAACATCAGTTTTGGGATTTCAGGGCTTGATATCCCGCAAAACCGGACGATCTGTACTTGACTGTGTATACGATCGTGTTAAGGTTGATCAACGCACGGTTCGTGGATGGTCAAACGGTCGTTTGCGCATCTTGAAGCTGGATGCGTCACACAATACGTTGAGCAATTTGCTTCTTGATAATGTCATCACCGTCAAGATGTATGAATCCGGGAAGTCAGACCGTCCTGTTGACGAACGGTTGTTCGCATTAGGGTGGTTCACCGAGTGGGTCGCCAAACAGGATGAACATGGCTTTGTGCAGGAGCGCGCATTGAAATGGGGACTTCGTGGAGAGAATGATTCGTTGCTCATGCCGGCACGATACCGTTCACCGATTTACGTACCCAATGCGGATTTCAGTATGTTGCCGCGCGGAGTGGTCCAATGCACCTATTTCGGGAATAGAATAGAACAGCAGAATGCTTATTCACTTGTGGATTACCACAAGGGAAAGGTCCTTTTTTCGGAGCCGGTATTTTCGGTGGATACGATGGATCTCTTTTCACGATCCTATGTCCGGTTTTACGGCTCTAAAGGGCAGGGAATTCTCCATGCGGACAACAAAGTCGAATACGTTGATTACATTGACGGAAGTGACGATGACTTCGTACGCTACTGCAAATCTGCCACAAATACCAGAATACCTTCGGATCACCTCGCTGTTGACGCAGTGGGGGTTCCAACAATGGATCAGAATGATCGCGCCGCGATGGCAGCATCTTACTTCTACCTTGGAAAAAACTACACGTATATTCGGTTCCCGGATGCCGAGTGGAACTTCATGGATACGGCAGGGCATGCACTTTTTGCAGAACCATTTTCCTTCGTGAAACCGTTTTACCGCAATACCGCTGTTGTAAAGCGAAACGGATGGGGTGTGGTCACAAAGGATACGGTGGTTGTTCCAACCGTTTTTGCTTCTGTGAAACGCCTGCCGCAATTGCAGGATACTGTTTTTCTGGTGAAGAAGAAACCAGAGGGAATTCGTCTGTTGGATACACTGATGCACGACATTGACCGTCACATTACACGCTGTGTGAAATCCGCTGATGGAATTGTGCTGATTGAACGTGGGAGGGAGAAAAAGATCCTTGCGGAAACGTACGAATACGTGTCTGATGAATCAGGCATGCAGAAAATTATTTCACAGCGTTATGTATTGAGTAAGATCAAGAAGGAATATGTACTCAGGGATGCTCAGGGACACCTACTGGCAAGTGGAACAGCACGACCGGAAGCAGTCTTTCACGATCGCTATATGCTGGTAAAATCGGGAAGTAAATACGGTTTGCTTGATTTTTTCGGGGATACCGTGCTTGCTTTTCAATACAACGAAATTCGTGAAGAAGGTCCCTATTTGGTAGCCATTGACGGATTGGATAACACCCTCTTCTCGAAAGATCTGACACCGATAAAGAATGTAAAGCAGGCAAGTTTGCTGGTGGATCTCGCGACAGGAAATCTAGCAGCAGTCCGTGCCGGAAAGTGTATTGTTTTTAGTCCCGATGGAGCAGTGATCTGCCGTCAGAAAATGGAGCCTTCTGTTTTTCACAATAACTGGCTCGTGCAGACCGGAAACGGAGGAAAGGTCGTGCATGTAACGGAAGGAGATCGAACTCCGGCTCAATTGATAAAAAACTGTCAGGTGCTTGATGACTACGGATTTTTGGTGGAGGATTACAAAGGGAAATCACGTCTCTTCACTTCTGATTTCAAACCGGTCAATGATACCCTTGAACTGCGCAGAGCAAAATACCTTGGGGAAGGAATTGTGACAGGGCGATACGGAAAAAATGTAGTATTACTTTCCGGCGAACGCTTGTCTTTGCTGGGATCCGAGGTGCGTGTAGAAGGGCATTTCAATAGCGGTTATTTGTTGGTGACTTCCACGGATTCGGGTGCCTGTTATCTGAACACTGATTTCATCAATGCATTTCGTCGATTGTACAAAGAGGCAGTTCCTTTCAGAGGCGGTTATGCTGCTGTGGAAGAGGGAGACGGCTGGACGATCATCGATCGAAAGGGAAACCGCAAATCGCTGGGGTCTTATGAAAAGATCACTCCTGTTGGAAACGGAATGTTCCTGACAGACCGACAATTGCTTTCAGGGCTGTACGACTCGCATGGCCGCGAATTGCTTCCGCCCGTTTTTCAGCAGATCAATGTTCTTCGTCCTGATCTTATCCAGGGAATCCGGGAAGGAACCATCGAATATTTTGACGGAACCGGTAGGCCTGTCACGCTGGAATCCGGTCGCCCTGAACTGACCCTGCACTAAGGTTTTCTGACATCTTTACACTTTTTTTTGCCAATAATGCTGACACTCTGTCCTGTTTTCACCAATGGCAGTATCTTTGCGTGCCACGACGAAAACAAAAAATACGATGTCAGACGAGAAAGAGATAAAGCCAGAAGAGCAGGTAAATGGAGAAGGACAGCCTGAAACAGGTGCGAAGGAAGAAACAACTTCCGAAACTGTAGTGGAAGAACAGTCCAAAGAGCCTACGCTGGAAGAGCGTTATGCCGAGTTGAATGACAAGTATATTCGGATTCACGCAGAGTTCGATAATTTCAGAAAACGTACCAACAAAGAAAAACTGGATATCATCAGCACTGCGAATGCCGGTGTACTGAAGGATTTGTTGCCAGTGCTGGACGATTTTGAACGTGCCATCCAGAACAACGCCAACGCAACGGATCTGGAAAGTGTGAAGGAAGGATTCAACCTGATCTTCAATAAATTTAAACATACCCTGGAAACCAAAGGGCTGAAAGCGATGGATTCCATGGGGCAACCGTTTGATGTAGAAATTCATGAGGCGATCGCAAACATTCCTGCGCCAAGCAAAAAAGAGCAGGGAATGGTAATGGATACTGTCGAGAAAGGGTATTACCTGAACGATAAAGTAATCCGCTTTGCGAAAGTGGTTGTGGGTCAGTAATTATTAAGCAGACAAGATGAGTGAGAAGAGAGATTATTACGAGGTTTTAGGGATTTCCCGAGGCGCCACGGCTGAAGAGATCAAGAAAGCCTACCGAAAACTTGCCCTGAAGTTTCACCCGGATAAGAACGAGGGTGATCCTGCAGCAGAGGAAAAGTTCAAGGAGGCTGCTGAAGCTTATGAAGTCCTGAGTGATCAGGAAAAGCGCAGCCGCTATGATCAGTTCGGGCATGCAGGAATGGGAGGAGCCGGAGGATTCGGCGGTGCTGGGATGAGCATGGATGACATCTTTTCACAGTTCGGCGATATTTTCGGAGGAGCCTTTGGTGGCAGTTTCGGAGGAAGCAGAGGGCGTGCACGTGTGGTAAAGGGCACAAATCTGCGGGTAAAAATGAAACTGAATCTTCAGGAAATTGCAGAAGGAGTCAGAAAGAAAATTAAGGTCAATAAGTTAGTGAATGCGGACGGAGTGACGTTCAAGGAATGCAGCACCTGTCACGGAACCGGACGGATCACCCGTGTATCACAGACTTTCCTGGGAGCGATGCAGACGCAAACGACCTGTGGTACCTGCCAGGGAGCCGGAAAAATGATCGATAAACGTCCTCCTGGTGCCGATGCCAATGGATTGGTTCGCAAGGAAGAAGTAATTGAAGTGGATATCCCGGCCGGAGTAATGGAAGGGATGCAGCTGAGCGTTACCGGAAAAGGCAATGCAGGCCCGATGAATGGTATTCCTGGTGATCTCATTGTTGTGATCGAAGAGGTTGAGGACAATGAACTCCGACGTGACGGTGAACACCTGCACTATGAGGCATACGTGAATTTTGTGGACGCTGTATTGGGGCAAACCATTGAAGTGCCTACCGTTACCGGAAAGGCCAAGATCAAGATCGAACCGGGTACGCAAAGCGGAAAAGTACTGCGTCTGAAAGGAAAAGGTTTACCGATCCTGCAGGGCTATGGCAGCGGTGATCTTTTCGTTCATGTAAACGTTTGGACACCGAAGAAGGTCAGCAAGGAAGAAAAGGAAATGCTTGAACAACTGCGGGAAAGTGAGAATTTCCGTCCGAATCCGGACAAGAATGACAGAAACTTCTTTCACCGGATGAAAGACATGTTCCACTAAATGAGATTTTCGGATCAGTGGCTGAAAGGCGACGCGAAGGCGGGAACGTATGCGCTTACGATAGCAGCCGTGCTTTTTGCCCTGATCGTAGGGACCATTATCGCTGACTCAATCTCTATTGGTTTCCTTGGGTTTTCGTTACAGCGAATTCCTGATGGTGCTGATCTGAATGTGGCACTGAGTCTGTTGCTGATGCCTTTTGCTGTGGCACTTGTTGCGATCATGCTGGCCGTTAAATACCTGCATCACCGCCCGATATTGAGTGTGTTCACTTCGCGCGAACACTTTGACTGGCAACGTTTTTTCGTTTCCTTTTTCGTGTGGGGAGGTGTCATGGGAGTTTTTCTGGCTATTTCCATGTGGTTGGGAGCTCCCATCGAATGGAATTTCAATCCCTCCACCTTTGTGATGCTGACGCTGGTGTCCTTGTTCATTCTGCCCTTGCAAACCTCCGCCGAAGAAGTTTTTTTCCGTGGATTTATGTTTCAGGGGTTCGGGCAACTCTTTGGAAAACCCTGGTTGAGCATTCTGATCACCGGTGTTCTTTTTGGCCTGCTTCACTGGGCAAATCCGGAAGTGGAAAAAGTGGGTGATGTACTCCTCGCTTTTTATATCGGAACCGGTATTTTTCTGGGCTTGCTCGCACATTTTGATGATGGATTGGAACTGAGCCTCGGCTACCATGCGGTCAACAACATTTTCGCGGCACTTATCGTCACGAACGACTGGCAGGCTTTTCATACGGAAGCGCTCTTTATTGACCGATCCCCTCCGTCCTTTGGATGGGAACCGTTGTTGACGTTGATCCTTTTGCAACCTTTGTTACTGATCTTTTACAAATGGTTGTATAAATGGAAGATCCGGAAGGAAGACCTTTTCTAGAAATGCACTAAATCTTTTGTGTAGCTTGTAAGATATTTGCACCGGATGCGTCTCTGAGTTACATTTGCAGCACATTTATTGGACTATGAAAACATACTACGACCCCGAGGACCTCAAGAAGTTTGGAAATATTGTTGATTTCCAGGAAAAGCTCGGAAAAAAGTTCTTTGATTACTACGGGCATGTTTTTGCGGAAGGAGCACTCACGAAACGAGAAAAATCGTTGATTGCACTGGCGGTGGCACATGCCATTCAGTGCCCTTACTGCATTGATGCCTACACGGAAGATGCG
>JBNKYR010000184.1:0-7929 GCA_050300995.1 Crocinitomicaceae bacterium
ATTTACGAGCAGATCTACCAGCTGAGTACGGTGAAATTCTTCGGGCTGGATTTCCCCATGAGCCTCCGCGATGATCACTATGAGTTGATGTGTGAGGTCATTGAAGAATCCAAAGCGATCTACGAAGAGCAGTTCGGCAACACGGAATTTTACGTCGTACTTTACCCATCCTACCTTCCGGAAGAGGGAAACTGGGATTTTGACAAGTTCAAAAGCATGCTGAAGAAGCGGTCGATCAAGTACATTGATATTTTCGAGGTGATCAATTACGGTCCGAAGTACACGTTCAATGGAGATGGTCATCCGAACCCGTCCACGAGCCTTCTGCTCGGAAAGGAACTCTACCAACGTTTTCAGGAAATTCATGGGCAGAATTGAAGTGCACCCGGTTGTGTGAGAGAATCGTATCTTAGCATCATTCCACAGGACGAATGAACCGTTTCACGAACTTTCGCCAGGCGATTACAGAAGTCTTCTCGACTCTGACCGGAAAGTATCCTTTGCTGGCGTATTTTCTTCTGGCAATTATCGTATTCTGGCCGCTGTCCATGGGACTTTATGCCTTACAGTACGATTCGGTAGATGTTTATCTTCCCTGGCGTTTCTTTGGCTCCGAATCTCTCCGGCAAGGCATGGTGCCACTTTGGAATCCCTACCAGGACGGTGGCTACCCCTTCTACGCTGATCATCAGTATTCGGTCTGGAACCCGGAACTCTTCATTGTTTCGTTGCTGACTCGCTACAACATGACCGTGATCCATTGGCTTTTCCTCCTGTATATTTCGCTGGGGGCCTTGGGCTTTCGGTATCTGCTGAAACAATTGAAACTGAACAAATCCGTATGGTTTGTCGGTGGTGTACTTTTCCTGCTCTCCGGCGTGATTGTCGGTCATGCACAGTCAATCATTTCCATATTGGGTGCCGTGTGGCTGCCCTGGGCGATCGGGTCATACATTGAGGCGTTGGACAACAATTTCCGGTTGAAGGATATCCTGCGACTGGTGATATGTATGTTCCTGATGCTGGCAGCAGGATATCAGGCGGTGTCTGTGATGCTCTTCTACCTGGTTTTGGTGCTGGGGGCATATCAATTCTATCGCCTGATTCGGGATAAAGACTGGCGAAAAGTCCGGCAGTTTCTGGTAGGACATGCTGCTGCCGGAGTAATGCTTGGCATTTTGCTGCTGGGTGTTGTGCTCTCGCTGAAAGAAGTTTTTCCATACCTCTCGCGCCTGTCCGGGTTAAGCCTGGAGGAATCCCAATTGGTGCATTTTCATCCCAAAGCGCTGTGGTCCTTTTTCTATCCGCTGGCCTCAGTGCAGGAGGAATATCGGGGGACTTCGGCTACGGCACAGAACATTTTTTCGGGCATCTTTCTGTTTTTCTTATTGGTCATTGCCTTCAGAAAGCTGAAATCGCACCTTTCTCCGCATCTTATCATCTTGTTACTTTTTGGTGTGATCTATGGCCTGGCATCATTCGGGCCATATACACCCGTGCAGCCCTTGTTTTACAAATTTCTGCCCGGTTGCGATCAGTTCTTCTACGCGGCATTTTACCGCTACTTTGCGTGGTTGGCCCTGTTGATTCTGGCGGCGATTGGCTTGCAGCACTACCTGGAGCATGGAACGCGTCGTCAGTTATTGTGGTTTGTTTCCGGGGCACTGGTGTTTTATGTGTTATCGGCAGGCGTTTCCTGGTCTTCCTGGAATGATATGCGATCGTCAGTTGATCAGCATTGGGCGGTGAGCTTTCGTAAAATGGGATGGATGCCGGCTCAATTACTGCAATCGTTGTGGCATGTGGTGCTGTTGTTCATTTTTGTATTGTTACTGCTTCGAAAGGGGTCGCCGGGCATTATTCGATGGATGATCGTGATCGAACTGGCGGTCATTGCCCAGCTGAACATTCCGGTAACTGTGCACGGAGAAATCCGCACGGCGACGCTGGATAATTATCTGGCGACAAAAAAAGAAGGCTTTCCGGTACCGTCGAATATTCCTTCCATGGCGGAGAATGATGCTGCCGGAATCTATGTTTCCATCTGGCGAAATCAAGGGAACTTTACCAATTTGCCTTGCCTCAATGGTTGGACCTCTTTTCACCTGAAGGGGCGTGAAAAGCTAAGAACCGAATTAACGCAGCTGCAGAGCGAGTTGTCAGCGAATCATTTTGCGTGGTTGACGAATAGTAAAGCATTGCCGGAGATCACCGCCTTTGCACCGGGTTCTATAGATTTGGCACTTCCGGATACGGGCGGAGGTGAGTTGATTGTACAACAGGCAAATTATCCGGGGTGGAAGGCGCGTGCAGATGGAAAGGAGGTGGACATTGAAACGATTCATGAGTTCGAACAGAAAATTCAGGTTCCTGCCGGGACGAAAAAAGTGGAGCTTCGCTTTGAGAATCCGAAAATCACATTCCTGTTTTACGTCACAATCTATGGCTTTTTACTGGTTCTTTTTATTTACTGGACCGTCGTTCTTCCTTTGGGCAGTGTGGTTCTTCGGGCACTTGGATTTACCCTGTTGTTTGGTGTGATCCTGCTGCGGGCGCATTCGTTTCGACCGGTTTCCCGACCTTCAGTTGAGTTGATTGCGGGAAAGAAACACTTGCGCATCGATCATGGGCTTACATTCAATGATTATCTGAAGGTCAGGAATTTTGCAGAATCAGCGGAATCTGTTCAACTGAACAGCAGCATGGATGATGATCCAAAGTTACTTTCGATACTCCATCATGTATTGCCGATGATGAAAAGGGGAGAGCTTTCAACCCGGACGTTTACCAAAGGTGGATCGCCGGATACCTCACGGATCACAATTCCGGCAAAGGGTTTTTATGACGTTGCCCTCCCTGATCATTTGGCGGATGGTGCGATGCCCGAAGGAATGTTGCTTTACGGGATGGACGTGTACGAGGAGATGGGCTCAGACAGTCTTTTCTTCGTAGTGGAGACTAAGGAGGAAGAGCGCACCGTGTACTTTGCAGCAATGCCGATCAATCAATTGCTCTATGGGGGAAATCACACGATCTACACCAATGGTTATTTACTGCCGGACCTTTCCCGTGGAAGAAGCCTGAAAATGTATTTATGGAATAATTCGTCGAAGAGCTTTACGTTTTCTAACTTTAAACTCGGAATCCTCGATTGAATCAGATGAATCTTACCATTGTCGTTCCTTTTTACAATGAACAGGATACAGTACTTCAGGTGCTGGAACGCCTCGATGAGGTGACGTGGCCGGAATTCGTCAGTTCAACCGAGATTATTTGTGTGGACGATGCTTCAACCGATGAGGGAAAGGCGAGGGTGGAAGGATTCGTGAAGGACCACACCGATTTTCGCTTGTTTAGCATGGATAAGAACAGCGGGAAAGGAGCTGCTGTGCGACACGGTTTTGCGCAGGCAAGGGGAGATGTGTTTTTCATTCAGGATGCTGATCTGGAATTGATCCCTTCCGACATCCCTGTTATGCTGGAAGCCATGCACATGTTGGGTGTCGAATTTGTGAACGGTTCACGCTACCTTCCGGGCGTTACCCGCCCGATCAGTTCGTATCGTCGTTACCTTGGAAACCGCTTTTTCACGTTTATCACGTCCTTACTGATCAATGTGAAGCTGACAGACATGGCTTGTGGCTATAAACTGATCTCACGGAATTTATACGAGCAGATCCGCCTGAAGGAAAACCGGTTTGGCTTTGAGGCAGAGTTGATTTTGAAGGCATTGAGAATAAAGAAAAACAATGTAGCTGAGGTGCCGGTGCATTACTTTCCGCGAAATCTGGGGCAAGGGAAAAAGATCCGGAATATTGACGGTTTACGGGTGCTGAAAACGATTTTCCTTTACGGTGCACTCAGGTTAAAGTGAATGCAGTCCAATAAAACCGAAATAATTTCGTTAGTGCACATACATCTGAAAAGAATGAAACTACTTACGATCTTTCTTCTTGTGACAAGTCCGATGATGGCACAGATTGGAACAGGCCAATGGCGCTTGCACATTCCGGCATATGAAGCAATTGACGTAGCCGGCATGGACGGCATGATATACGCAGCCTACACCAGTGGTGTTTCCGAATATGATCCTTCTTCAGGTGAGATTTCCGTGTGGGATGCTGTAAATGGATTGTCAGACATTTCGATTTCCTGCCTGGGTTATTCGCCTTCCGATAATTCGCTTTTCATCGGTTATGAGAACGGAAACCTGGATAAACTGAAAAACAACAGCATCACGAACATTCCGGCGATCAACCTGGCACAGGTTCAGGGCTCGAAGCGCATTAACCGAATGGTGGCAAAAGATGGATACATGTATCTTGCGACAGGTTTTGCCATCGTGAAGATTGACCCGGTAAAGGAGGAGGTGCGTGATACTTATTATCCGACGAATGGAAATGCCGGGATTGTTGATCTTGCTTTTCGAAACGATACGATCTTCGCACTGACCGATGACCGCATGTATTTTGGGTTGTTGTCGAGTCCTGCTCTGGCCGACCCGAATCAATGGACAGAGGATACACGTGTACCGGTTTTGACCGGTGAAACGTACCATGACATCGAGAATGTGGGAGGTAAGGTGTATGTGTCCCGGATCAATCAAAATTTCGGAGAGGACTCATTGTTTTTGCTGACTGCTTCGGGTATGACAAACGCCCTGACGGAAACGAACGTCATGGAGATCCATTCCCTGCAAACGATCAACGGAATGCTGGCGATCAACTATGTTGACGTGATGAAAGTGTACAATGATGACCTGAGTATGAACGACCAGGTCTATTTTTACGGACAGGATCAGCCAAACCCGAATGCATCATTGTATTTCAACGGAAAGTATTATATCGCTGACGGTAAGAAGGGGTTGATGGAAGTAGTTGGAATCAGCGGTACCCGTATTGCCATTACCGGCCCCCCAAAGAGTTCTTTTTTCAGCATGGATTGGAACCGCGGTCGTCTGGCAATCGCCGGTGGCGGACTTTCTTCGATCTTTCACACCTATTCGATCGCAGGAGCATATACCTTCCGCGATGAGCAATGGGATCTGTTCGACATCTCCACAGTTTCGGAGTGGGATAACGAGCCGATTTACGATTTTCTTTGCGTGGCAGTGAACCCTACGGATCCCGACGAAGTGGCAATGGGAACTTTTTCCAAAATCCCATTGACCATTGTAAACGATAACGGTTCGGTGGATACGCTCTCAGCTTACAACACGAATCTTGGGTTTCATTCGAATGGTTCCGGGGAGTCTTTTGTGAGTGATCTCGCCTACGATTCAGATGGAAACCTCTGGGTGTTGAACGGAATGTCTGATTATCCACTGAAAGTTTATACAAAAGACAAAGAGTGGTATACGATGAACACAGGGTCATCAACCATCAATAAGTTTTCCGAAGACCTTATCATCGATGGGAACGGCAACAAATGGTTCTCGCTTACGGGTGTGGGACTTGTCGGGCTCGACGATGGCGGCACACCGGAAAATCCATCGGACGACGAATACGTAATTCTCAATTCAGGAGAGAACACAGGGGCACTTCCTTCGGTAGAGGTGAATGCCATTGCGGCTGATCTGGACAACGAGATCTGGATCGGAACAGAGAGCGGATTTGCGGTTTTGTATAATTCGAGTGGAGCTTTTGGTGCTGCTTTGGGTGAATACAATGCGCAACGCATCAAACTGGAATTTGAAGGAAACGTGGAATATGTCCTCGGAGCTACCGACATTACAGCGATTGAAGTGGACGGTGCCAACCGCAAATGGTTCGGGACGGCCAATGCAGGTATCGTGTTGCTTTCAGCAGATGGACTGGACATTCTGGAGCAGCATACCGTAGAGAACTCACCCTTGATCTCGAACAATATCATTGACCTTGAACTGGACCAACGAACCGGAGAGTTATTCATCATTACCGATAAAGGTCTTGTGTCGTACCGCACAGATGCTACCGAAGGTGCTGAGGATTATGAAAATGTGACCGTTTTCCCGAATCCAAAACGTCCTGAATACGACGGTCCGATCACAATTCAGGGGATCAAGTACGATTCGGATGTTCGCATTACCGACGCTGCAGGACGTCTCGTCTATCAAACCACATCGAATGGCGGCACTGCTACCTGGAACGGTCGCACGCTAAATGGCGAAAAGGTTACAACCGGTGTTTACCTTATTTGGACAGCACCCAACAGCCAGGATGTAAAGGGGCGAAAAGTGGGCAAGGTGCTGGTGGTTAATTAAGCATGAAGGCAACCGATCGGGGCATATTTCTCCAACGAACACCGTATTCCGATTCAAGTCTGATCGTCACTTTTTTCATGGAACGGGGCGGACTGCAAAAGTTCGTCTTTCGCGGTGGTAAAAAGAAGGCACACCAGATCTATCCGCTCTCCATTTCGGAGTTGACATATTACGGCCGGAACGACAGCGAGTTGTTGAACCTGGTCAGCGTTGAAAGCCTTAAACCACAGCAATTTCAGTTTGATCCTTTGCGGGGAACTGTCGCTTTTTTTATGGCGGAAACCCTTCGTAAATGCCTGGCTCCGGGACAACCTGATAAGTCTTTTTTTGATTTTGCCGAAACATGGATTGAAGCATTGGACACACGAAAGAACCTGGCGTTGTTCCCACTTGAATTTCTGATCGAATGTTCGGGAGCAATGGGTTTCAGGCCACTGTGCGAGGAGAACAATGATCTGCTCTTCAATGTGGATGCCGGAGTATTTCAGAAAACTTCAGGAGTGAGTGAGCGTACATTTGGGGGGGATTCAGCCCTGCTGATCCGAAACATACTGACCGGAGAAAACAACCCAACTGCCACACGCGCCTGTCGGGAAGAAGCCCTGGACATCATGCTTATGTATTTCAGCATACACGTGCCTCGCTTTGATCGATTGGAATCGTACGAGATTTTGCGCGAAGTGTTACACGCATAAAAAAGCCGGATCATCTGACCCGGCTTCGCATATGGTTCTGAGCCCTATGGCTGAGATTTCTTCGGTTCTTTAATGAAGACTTCTGTCAGGTTCAGGCTTTCCATTGAATTTGATTTAAAGTCACGAACCCGTGCATTTACCATCACAATGTGATCGTCCGTCATGATCGGCATGATCGCAGCCTCATCGATCACCATCTGGTCACACTTTACCAAAAGCGCCGTGCGTTTTTCCGGATCAGACTCCAATGACGCCTGTTCAAAAACGCGATCGTAATCGTCGCTCTGGAACTTAAATCGGTTCATCATGGAAGACTGATTCGTGATATTTCCTCCGTAGAACATGGCAAGGAAGTTTTCAGGATCCGGATAATCGGCGATCCATCCTGCACGCCAGATCTTCGCTGCACCGCTGGTAATCGCTGCCTCGCGTTCGTCAATAGAGCAAAGTTTGATGTTAAGCGTAACATTCAGGTTTTGCTTGATCTGTGCTGCAATCGCCTCGCACATACGATGTGCCGGAGATCCTTCAACCGCATTGACATAAAAGTCCAGTAAAGGAAAATCTTTTCCATCAGGATAACCTGCCTGACGCATCAGGGATTTAGCTGCTTCCGGATCAAAGCGGTGTCCTTTGACGTCTTCAGTCGGGTAGTTCTTCATCGCCGGAACAAATCCGTTGTTCGCTGGCCAGCCCTCCCCCTCAAGGTAAGAGTCGATGATCTCATCACGGTTGATCGCCATATTGAAGGCCTTACGAACGCGAATATCACCGAACTCATCACTGTTAATCGCCATGGCGATATAGCTCATGCTCATACTCGGAGATGATTCAACACGGTGTTTCACATTCTTTCCTTCCTGTGCTTCCTGAAGAGTTCCCAGGATGTGCTCAATTTCTTCAACCTGGTGGGTGGTGACCACGATGGTGCGGTGTTTGTCGAAGTATTCTTCCAACAGGGACGAATAGAACCCTTTGCGGAAAATAATGTCG